>JBBUBO010000069.1:0-1066 GCA_038058205.1 Patescibacteria group bacterium | reverse complement strand
GTATTATTAAATTTTTCAGCAATATCGCGTGCTATCTCTACGTGTTGTTTTTGATCAGCGCCGACGGGCACCATATCTGGAGCGTATATCAATATGTCTGCCGCCATCAAAACAGGATAATTAAAACTTCCAACATCAATATCTTTATTTTTCGCTTCAGCATCTTTAAAAGCATGCGCTCGCATCAAGAAAGGCATTGTAATCACAGTATCGAAAATCCAACACAATTCTGTATGTTCAGAAATATCACTTTGTTTAAAAAATGTTACTTTTTCTGGATCAAGGCCAATAGCCAAATAATCCAATAAAACATTTTTTATATTCTCATTCATTTTGGCGGGATTACGCAGAGAATGCATTGCATGATAATCAGCAATAAAAACAAAACCGTCATGTTCGTTTTGCAAATCAACAAATTGCTTCATCGCCCCAAAATAATTACCAATATGTGGTTTTCCTGAAGGCTGAACGCCTGATAAAAATACTTTTTTAGACATATTGCTATTTTAACACAACAAATCAACAAATTCACCTCACCCGACCTTCGGCCACCCTCTCCTTATTAAGGAGAGGGGCTGGGGGTGAGGTCTTTCCACATTTTAATAACAGCTTTACGCACTTTCACACTTTCGCAACTTTTGCATTATGTTAGAATGACCCTATGGCAAAAGTAACAACCAAAGTCACAACAAATTTTAAATCAAAAAATATTCGTATCCCTCCGCAAAGTATTGAGTCCGAACAAGCTGTTCTCGGCTCTATTATGCTCCGTAAAGACGCAATGCACGAAGTGGAAGACATGGTCTCGCCTGACTCTTTTTATGTTGAAAAACACAAAATGATTTTCAAGGCAATGCTCAATCTTTCACTTAAAAATGAACCAATCGATATGCTTTCACTTTCTACCAAACTCGCAGAACAAAAACTCTTGGAACAAATCGGAGGCAATGCATACCTCGCAGAAATAGTAAACTCTGTCCCCTCTTCCACCAATGTCAAACATTATTCGGACGTTGTGCAGAAAAAATATGTGCTCCGCAATTTGATCGAAGCTTCCGACTATGTA
>JBBUBO010000068.1:0-3110 GCA_038058205.1 Patescibacteria group bacterium | reverse complement strand
CTTGCCGATACCTTTTTGAATTTAATGATTTTGATCCGATGGATGGATTGCCTGTCTATTTAGACCAAGAAAAATTCTTACCATACATGGGCAAACCTTTGTGTGATATTCCTTCTCCAGATGGTAAAGCAAAAAATTATGCAGAATATTTTGGAAATGAATTTGCCAATGTTATTTCTGAATTAGGATTTGTTCCAGAGTACTATCGTTCGAGCGAGTTATATCTTTCAGGGAAATATAATGATGTTATAAAAACAGCGCTTTTAAATGCAGATAAAATACGAGAAATATATAAAAAAATTTCTGGTTCTCAAAAAGAAGATTCATGGCTTCCTCTATCTGTGATTTGTGAAAAATGTGGAAAAGTTGGTACAACAAGGGCGAGCTCATTTGATGGGGAATTTGTCCAATACGAATGTGGAGATTTTGTAAAATGGGCGAGTGGATGCGGACATAAAGGCAAAGCTTCGCCTTTTGATGGTAAGGCAAAACTTCCTTGGAAAGTTGAATGGGCAGCAAAGTTTTCTGTGCTTGAAGTTGATATTGAGGGCGGGGGAAAAGACCACTCTACAAAAGGTGGCGCTCGAGAAATTGCAGATGCTATATCTCGTGAAGTTTTTAACCGTGAACCGCCCCTAAATATTCCCTATGAATTTTTTAATGTTGGAGGAAAGAAAATGTCTTCGTCCAAAGGAGCGGGTTCATCTTCGCGTGAAGTTGCCGACTTACTACCCCCAAATATTTTTCGTTTACTTTTAATTCAAAAAGATCCAAAACGAACTATTGAATTTATCCCTGATGGGGATACTATTCCAATTCTTTTTGATACATATGACAAATTTGCCCAAACATATTTTGAAGGTGTAAAAGATGATTTTACTCGTCTTTTCCCTTTTGTTCATTTACCGAAAGAGAGAGCAAAAATTATAAAAAGAATCTTGCCTCGTTTTTCTGAAATTACTTATTTGGTTCAAATGCCACATATTAATATTAAGAAACAGATAGAGACACAAGAGGGTAGAGCTTTAAATGAAGATGATTTAAAAGAGCTGGAAATTAGAAAAAAATATGCTAAAAAGTGGCTCACGACTTATGCTCCTGAAGACTATAAATTTGAGATTCAAAAAGAACTACCCGAGTCCGCAAAGAATTTATCTAGTTTACAGAAAGATGCTCTCTCAGAAGTATTGTCGTTCTTAGAATCAGAAAAAGATTTAGACGGACAAAAACTCCATACTAAACTGCATGAGATAAAAGTTTCTCTCAACATTGAGCCAAAGTTATTTTTCAGCGCTATTTATTTATCTATTCTTGGTAAAGAATCTGGCCCGAAGGCTGGGTGGTTTTTGAGTGTTTTGCCTAAAGATTTTCTAATTAAAAGATTTAAAGAAGTTGTGACCTAAGGGTTTGGAATAAAAACTACTAAAAATAAAAAAGCCTGGAATCGCGAGATTCCAGGACTTTGTGATGCTTCGGCGAAAGATAAATATTCGCCGACTATGTTTTGGGTGTGGGGATACACCCGGGGAGATGGGGATTTTTGACTCCCCGCACAGCATGTCCTCCCATGGCGGAGAGGCATACCGGCGGGGGGAACAACGAGAAACTTTACTAACAATATAATTTTTACCCCAAAAGTCAATAAAAGTTATCCACAGGTGGTATTTGGCATTCTTTTTGTATATAGAATATAATGCATATCAAGTGGGAAAAAGTGGGAAACGTTAATAACAATTTTTTGTAGAAATTTATGTTGATAGGCGAATATATACATACTATTGATGAAAAGAATAGAATTTCGTTGCCAGCAAAATTTCGCAAAGAGATGGGTAAAATTATTATTATCACTCCTGGTTTGGATTCTTGTTTGTTTGTCTTCACGACAAAGGAATGGGAAAAAGTTTCAAAAAAGTTAGGCAGTAGTGAGGAGGAACTTTCTTTTTTGAAATCAGATCAAAGAACTTTCAATCGAAATATGTTTGGTCAAGCGGTAGATGTGGAAGTAGATTCTATTGGTAGAATTTTGATCCCAGACTTTTTAAAAGAAAGAGCAAAGTTAAAAAATACCGGAGCGATTATTGGAGTACAAGACAGACTTGAAATATGGAATGACAAAGTTTGGATAGAGTATAAAAAGAATGCAGAAAAGCAAGCAGAAGTTTTAGCAGAAAAGTTAGTCGGAAAGAGTGATGAATAGCGTCCATAAGACAGTTCTTTTAAAAGAAACAATAGATGGTCTAGACTTAAAAGGCGAGGCCACAGTCATCGATGGCACATTTGGTGGCGGAGGACACAGCTTGGAGATTTGCAAAAGGTATCCAAAAGTAAAAATCATTGCTTTGGATCAAGACAAAAGTACTTTTGAAAAAGCCAAAGAAAAATTTAAAGGTAAAAAGTGCGACATAACTTTTATAAATAAGAATTTTAGAAATATAGATGAAGTAGTTAAAGAAAGTGTGAATGGAATTATTTTTGATTTAGGTTTGAGTTCTGATCAATTAGAGAATTCCGGACGAGGATTTTCTTTTATGAAAGATGAGCCCTTGCTCATGACCATGAAAGAAAATCCTTCTCTAGAAGACTTGACCGCACTCGATGTGGTCAATACTTGGGGAGAAGAAAATCTGGCAAATATTATTTATGGCTTTGGTGAAGAGAGATTTTCTCGCAGAATAGCCAAAACAATAGTAGAGGCTAGAAAGAAAAAGAAAATAGAGACGACGACGGAATTGGTGGAAATCATAAGTAGTGCAGTACCAGCGAAATACAAAAATGGAAAAATTCATTTCGCCACCAAAACTTTTCAAGCAATACGCATAGCGGTAAATGATGAATTGGGCGCATTTAGTGAGGGATTGAAAAAAGGTTTTAATGTTTTGAAAAAGGGTGGAAGGATAGCGGTAATTTCTTTCCATAGCTTAGAAGATAGAGTAGTGAAAAGATTTTTTAAGGGAAAAGTGGACGAGGGTAAAGCAAAATTGATAAATAAAAAAGTAATCCTAGCGAGCGATGAAGAAGTTAAAAGTAATCCTCGTTCAAGGAGCGCGAAATTGAGGATTTTAGAAAAAATATGACCCTTCAATAAAAATTCAGGGTCATGGTGAGTAAAA
>JBBUBO010000067.1:0-4073 GCA_038058205.1 Patescibacteria group bacterium | reverse complement strand
AAATTAATGGCAAAAAAGTTCCAAGATTTGAATATTTAGGAGATTAAAATGAAAAATTTTAGTATAAAAACGACAAATAAAATGGAAGATGCGGCGGAGTTTATTACGCAAGCCATTTTAAGACAATTAAATACAGGTAAAAAAGTTTTATTTTTTGTGACGGGTGGTTCGTCTGTCGCTGTCGGTGCAGAAGTCGCTGAATTTTTAAAGAATCATGATCTTAAAAATTTAACAGTGATGTTGACTGATGAACGTTATGGTCCTGTGGGGCATCCTGATTCAAATTGGAGTCAGCTTTTGCAAAAAGGTTTTGACTTACCACAAGCAAAGCTTGTCCCAGTTTTGACAGGAGACTCTTCTATTATTACCACTGAAAAATTTAATAAAAATTTAGAAGAAGAATTTAAAAATGCTGATTACAAGATTGGTCTTTTTGGTATAGGCAAAGATGGGCATATAGCAGGGAATTTACCAGGAAGTGAGTCTGTCATTTCAAAGGATTTGGCTTTTGGTTATGATACTCAGGCTTTTTATCGTATTACGATAACACCAATAGCGATAGAAAAATTAGATGAAGCTGTGGTGTGGATGCAAGGTTCTGATAAATGGCCTGTGATAAAAGATTTAGAAGAAAAAGATTTAAGTATAATAGAACAACCAGCACAAGTTTTGAAAAAAGTTCCGTTATTAACAATTTTTAGTGATTATCAAAAATAAAAATACAAAAAATATGCGTATAGCTATTGTGGGTTTGGGAAAAATGGGGATGCAGATTGCTAAAAAACTTCATGAAGGTAAACATGAAGTCACTGCTCATAATCGTAGTAGAAATTCTGTTGAAGAAGTCGCTACTCTCGGTATGAAGCCGGCGTACACAAAAGAAGATGTAATAAAATCTTTTGGTAAAAGTGCTGTTGTAATTTGGCTGATGATACCTTCGGATACTGTGGACGCTGAATTAAATGAATGGTTAAAAATAATACCAAAGAAAAGCATCATCATTGATGGTGGAAATTCTGATTTTCGTCTGACAAAAAAACGTTCTCAAATAGTTTTGAAAAAAGGTTCAGTGTTGCTAGACGTTGGCACGAGTGGAGGTATTTGGGGTTATAAAAATGGCTTTTCAATGATGGTAGGTGGAGATAAAAAATCTTTTGAAAAAATAAAAATAGTATTAAAAACTTTAGCCGAGCCTGAAGGAGCATTTCATCATTTTGGCGATAGTGGCGCAGGGCATTTCGTAAAGATGACGCACAATGCTATTGAATACGGAATGATGGAATCTTTGGCTGAAGGATACAGGCTCTTAAAAGAAGGTCCATATAAAAATATTGATTTAATTTCTGCTGGTGATGTTTGGCAACATCACAGCGTCATCACATCTTGGCTCAACGAACTGATTCGTGACGCAATGAAAGATAATCCAAAATTAAAAGGCATTGATGGTTTTGTCGCTGAGTCTGGAGAAGCGCGTTGGGCTCTCGAAACAGCAAAAAGTTTAAATATAGAAACTCCAGCAATTCAAGCTTCTTTTAATGTACGGCTCGCTTCACAAAAAGGGAAAATAAATTTTGCGACGAAATTATTGTCTTTAATGCGTAACGCTTTTGGTGGACATAAATTAAATAAATAAATGCCGACGATTTTAATTATCTTTGGAATATCGGGAGATTTATCAAAGAGGTATTTGTTGCCGTCTTTAGATAAAATTTCAAAAGCTAAAATGTTGCCGAATAAGTTTGTGATTGTGGGAGTGACTCGTCAGAAACACCCGGATCTTTTTGTTATGGATCTTACAGATAAAAAAGACTATGAAAAGTTAAATGATTATTTATTAGAGATAGAAAAAAGTTTTGGCAAAATCGCGCAAAGACTTTTTTATCTCGCAGTGCCTCCGGACGCGTGTAAAAATATAATTACTTTAATCGGTAAATCCAGCTTAGTAAAACATAAAAATAATAAAATTCTATTAGAAAAGCCGTTTGGAACTAACTTAAAAAGCGCTCGAGGCTTGATCAAGCATACGGATAAATATTTTAAAACTAAAGATGTTTATCGTATTGATCATTATTTGGCGAAAGATACAGCCAAAGATATGATGATATTGAGGCACAAAAAAGCTTTCCAAAATACTTGGAATAACAAGTTTATAGAAAAAATAGAAATACTGGCGAGTGAGAAGATAGGCATCGAAGGACGAACGCATTTTTACGAACAGACAGGCGCGTTGCGAGATTTTGTGCAGAGTCATTTACTCGAATTACTGGCTTTAATCTTGATGAAATTACCAAAGGAAGGAAAAGCAGATATCCCTTTATTACGTTATCAAGCTTTAAAAGACTTAGATATTATTTGTGATATTACAAAGGATGAATGTGTGAAGCGCGCTCAGTATGAAGGCTATAGAGAAGAAGTCGGCAAGGAAAATACCATGACAGAGACTTTTGTTTCTATCAGACTTTCTTCAAAAGATAAGGGGTGGTTCGGCGTACCGATAACCTTAACAACTGGTAAAAATTTAAAAAAGAAATTTACAAAAATTAAAATAGAGCACCAAAGTGGTTTGATAGATTTTGATTTTAAAGACAAAGAAGGTGTTTTGAGCGCTTATGAACAAGTTCTATTATCAGCTATAAAAGGTGATCACAATTTTTTTATTTCGAGTAAAGAAGTGTTGGAAAGTTGGCGTATATTAGACGAAGTGCAAAATTCTTGGCAGAACAGAAAAAATGACTTAATAATTTACAAAAAAGGTAGTAGTATTGAAGAAGTTGGGGAATGATATATGCAAAATATTTTCAAAAAATTAAAAATAAAAAGACGAGCCATAGCGATTTTAGCTGGCTTGCATTTTTACGGCAATCCTTCAGCGAAACTAAAAATTATCGGGGTGACAGGCACGAATGGCAAGACTACGACAGCGACGCTCTTATATGGAGTAGCGACAGCTTTAGGCTATAAAGCCGGACTCATCGGCACAGTGGAAAATATGATTGGTAATGAAAAATTAGAAGCGACGCATACGACCCCAGATCCTATAACTTTGCACAAATTATTAAATGAAATGGCAGAGAAGGGTTGTGAGTATGTTTTTATGGAAGTTTCTTCACACGCGCTTGACCAGAGCAGGATAGCAGGAATAAAATTTGCTGGTGGAATTTTCACAAATTTAACCCACGACCATTTAGACTATCACAAGAATTTTGACAATTATTTTGGCGCAAAAAAGAAATTCTTCAAGATGTTGCCGACTAACGCTTTTGCTTTGGCAAATATGGATGATGAATATGGTAAAAAAATGTTGGAAGGAATTAAAGCTCACCCTTTTTCTTATGGCTTCCAAAATCCCAAAGACGGTCTTTTGTCCCAAAAGACCGTCTTTGGGGAGAATTTGTTTCAGGGGAACATTGATAAGATAGATTTTAATGGTTTAGCGCTTGATTTTAATGGTATAAAAATTATATCTAAACTTTTAGGGAAATTTAATGCTTATAATTTGCTAGCAGTTTGGAGCGCGTGTTCACTTATCGGTTTTGATATGGATAAAGTGAATAAAATTTTGGAAAAGATAGAGCCTCCGCGTGGAAGATTTGAACATTTTACATCAACAAATGACGTCCTCGCTATTGTGGACTATGCGCATACTCCAGATGCTTTAGAAAAAGTTTTACAAACTATTCGAGAAATAAAAAAAGAAAACAGTCGAGTCATTTCTATTTTTGGTTGCGGGGGAGATAGAGATCCATTAAAACGTCCGATGATGGGGAAAATAGGCGCGCGATTGTCCGACGTGGCTATCTTTACATCAGATAATTCTAGAAGTGAAGACCCAGATAAAATTATTGCGGAAATGAAAAAGGATTTATCATCCGAAGAATTAGAAAAAGTGAAATCAAATAGTAACAGATACGAAGCGATAATTGAAGCTGTAAAAATTGCGCAAAGTGGAGACATTATTTTATGCGCTGGGAAAGGTCATGAAAATTATCAAATCATCAAAGGCGTGACTCATCATTTTGATGATATGGAGGAGTTAAAAAAATCTTTATCGGCATAACTTTTTCACGGTACGG
>JBBUBO010000066.1:7902-11390 GCA_038058205.1 Patescibacteria group bacterium | reverse complement strand
ACAAATTCAAAATCATACTCTGGGTCGTCAGAAACAGGTCGAACAGTGACGGGTATTTGTTGCCCTTTTTCCCTTATGCTTTGGGTAAGGTTCTCCAACTTCTCCGGATCAAAATGCTTCCTGGGTTGATCCGGAAATCTTCGAATCCGGTTTCGCGAAATGCGACATACTTGGCTCTCTTCCGACTCGCTTACGACATGAATTTGCTCTTGTGCGGTAGCCATATGAATGAGCTCCTTATGTGAAGAACATTAAGTAGCCCACAATGGGCTCTATCTCTAAACGAATGTTATACCCCAAAAAAGACAAAATCAAGTTTTGTTTTCTTGTTTATGTTTTATTACTTATATTTCTGCGATAGCAGATTTATAAGTTTTTTTAAAATACTTTAATCTCTGCTATCGCTGAGTTTAAAGTATTTAAGCGATATTTTGTTTGTAACATTCTTCACAAGCGATTTTTTGATAATTCCACTCGGGTGGATAATAAGCCATTATATCATTTCCACAAAAAGTACATTTATAAGGATAGGCTTTTAATACAGCAGTCTTTTTTATTTTTTTGAGTATTCTTGTGTCAAAATGCAAACGAGGCAAAGCAAAACTTTTATTTTTGTGAAATTCGTATTCAGCGGAAGATATATTAAATCTATATTTGGATTCAGGGCATATTAAAGCTTGCATTGAGATTTCTTTGTCGGTGTCATTTATACTATCAGGTAATTCAAGGGAGGACATACCCTCATGTGATGACAAATCTTCTTCTGACCAATACCCACCTTTTTCTAATATTTCCTCTTTGGAAACATTGGGCAAATAAATTATTCCATTTGATAAATTATAATCACATATACCCATAGAATATGGCAGGAATTTTCCGTATTCCTCATTTACTATCATATCTTCAATAATTTTGTTTCTTAATTTTTCGTATTCTTCTTTAGAATATTGCTTATTTAAAATACAATATTTCTTTTTTCGTAAACCGATACAACCAAAACAATATTCAACCTCAGAACATAAATCAAGATATTCAGAATACCTGCCATCGGACCAAGAAGAGTGTTTTATCGCATAACCACCAGTCACACAACTATTATTACCAGATACCTCATTATTCCAGCAACCTAATTGGTCTATGCAATCTTTCGTATTTAAACCTCGAAGTGAATTTCTGCAATTTTGAGAATTTTCCCAACAAAAAACATTTGTACATTCATCACAATTTGTCAGATAATTCCCGATAGAATCAGTGGTTTTTAAATTAAAATTCTCTCGATGCACAGCTTCACTTTTCAAGATATTTTGAAATTCATTTTTAAAAGTCTCAATAGAGTTATGTGAATCTAGTTTAACTCTCTTTAATTCTTTTTCATATTCTTCTGGCGTGTACTGTTTATTTCTAATACAATATTTTTTATTACGTAAATTCCAACACATAAAACAATTGTGACAATTTCGGCAATCAAAAAGAAAATACGAATCTATGCAGTCTTTAGAATTTTCAGAAAAATTTAAATTAAAAGAGTTGTGACACAACAAACAATCATAGGAATTTTGTAGATTAAAAGAATATACTATGTCAACAGAATCTTTTGTATCTATTACTCTTTGTCCATACATAAGATTTTCACACCGCAAAATACCCCTAGCCAAATAACAATTTTTTGATTCCCAGACATCATCACACCAATCACAATTTACACTATTTTCTCCAGTTTGATGTGGTCTTGGAATCTTTTTCTGAAGTTCCTTTAATTGATCAAAAAATGAACGAGAAGGACCATAATCCTGTCCATAATGCATCGGTTCCCAAATATCACTCCACCATTCATGTGATGTGTATATTGGATATTGAGCATTATTTGGAAGGACAGTTATCAAATTCTCACCAGACAAGTCAGAAACCCCTTTTCTAAATTTTCCAAATATCCAGAAAACAAAATATTGTTTAAGGCGACATTCAAAACATTGTTTAGGGATATTTAAACCCACTTTTTCGTATAAGTTTAAATCACCTGAGTTGATAGTAAATTCAGTTTTGCAATCAGTGCAGAGTTTAGTTATCTCCTGCTTTGTATTCATACACATTAACTCGAGCTGGACGCAATACACGCTCACCCAGCTTGTATCCTTTTTGAGTCACACTAGAAACGGTATGATCCAGTTCTTTTTTATCTGTCGGGGTTGTTTCAATGGATTGATAAATGTTTGGATCAAAAATTTCTCCGATCTCGCCAATGCTTTTAACCCCATATTCTTCAAAAATACCATTCATTTGCGAATAAATATATTCTACGCCTTTTCTCCAGCTTTCGTCTATTTTTACCCAAGATTCTTTATTGGCAAAAGCCATATTAAAACTATCTATCACTGGTAAAAATTTGGCGAGAATTCGTTCGCGCATCGATTCGGAAAACATCACCCTACGATCATCTTCTCCTTTTTTGTAATTTGCGAATTCAGCGCGCTCTTTTTGCCAGCCAGTTAGATATTCCTCTTTTTCTTTTTGGCACACCTTCAAATCACTTCTTAATTTTTTCAAGGTTTTTTTCAAATCTTCTTCTCCATCTTCGTTGAATTCAAATTCAACAACTTCTTCAGGTTCAGTACTTTCTTCTTTTTTTATTTGTTCTTCATCTGTCATATCAGTACTTTAACACAAAAAACAGAAAATCAAAACAATGTTTTTAAGGGGTTTCGAGCGCGACGGCGCGAGAATTTCAGGATTTTTTAAGCTTAAAAAAATCCGTACCGGCAAAAATATTTGTTTTGATTTTCTGTTTTTAGCGTTTACTCCATTGTGGAGCCTTTCTGGCTTTCTTCAAGCCGAATTTTCTTCTTTCTTTAGCTCGTGGGTCGCGTTTTAAATATCCAAGTATTTTAAGTTCGTGGCGATTTTCTCCGTCAGAGGCGACGAGGGCGCGAGCAAGTCCGTGACGAATAGCTTCTGCCTGAGAATGAATTCCTCCACCAGAAACATGCACTTCGATGTGCCATTTTA
This sequence comes from Patescibacteria group bacterium, assembly GCA_038058205.1. Taxonomy (GTDB): domain Bacteria; phylum Patescibacteriota; class Minisyncoccia; order Phycocordibacterales; family UBA9973; genus UBA9973. The sequence goes on along the minus strand of JBBUBO010000066.1, from coordinate 8,387 downwards.
AGCCAGTCTTTTTTTCAGCCAAACCTTTAATAACTGGATCCAAAATTAAGCGTCTGGTTTCTTCTGTTTTGAAATAATTTTTACTGTCCATATTATTTACCAAGAAGCTAGTCTTAGTAGCGGGAGTTATACGTACTCGCGCCGTAGAAGTTTTACGTCTGCCAATTGCTTCAATATACTTTCCTTTTTTTGTTTCGTTTTCCATATATTTATCCGCCTAAATTTTTTAATATTATATCTTTTAATGTTATGCTTTATTTTTGTAAAAAATTTTAGTGGATTAATCTTCTATTTTTAAATTCTTCATCATTTCTCGGCGAAGTTTATTTCCGGGCAACATTTGATAGGTCGCGAGCCTGATCAATTCTTTCAAACCTCTTTTTTCTAAAGTTTCTGTACCGCTGATTACTCGCAAACCTCCTGGAATACCGGAATACCGAGTGTGATAAATCTCTGCCAATTTTTTAGTGGTGATATTTAGTTTT
>JBBUBO010000066.1:1177-7892 GCA_038058205.1 Patescibacteria group bacterium | reverse complement strand
TTTAGTTTTGAAGCATTTATGACTTTTACCGGACTGCCGGAATAAACATTGCGTTCAAAAGAAGTTTTGTTTTTACCCAAGAGAAGTCCTGCGACTTCACTAGCAACTCGTCCAAGAGTTCGCCCTTGCGCGTCTACTGTCTTTATTTGTTTTTCTTTATTTGTTTTCATATTATACAAATTCAATTATTGCCATGGGTGCGCCATCAGCCTTTCGAGTGCCCAATTTTACTATTCTGGTATAGCCTCCTTTTTTTTCAGCATATTTTGGCGCAATAACATCAAAAAGTTTCTTTACTTCACGACTGCGGTTTGAAAGCTTGGCGATTATCAATCTTTTAGTTGCCAAATCATTTTTCTTTGCGTGAGTTACAAGCTTTTCGATGAATGGTCGGAGCTCTTTAGCTTTTGGTTCAGTCGTCTTTATTTTCTCACGTACGATCAAATTAAGCGCAAGCGAATTCATCAATGCATTTCTCTGCACCTTGCCTCGTCCGAATTTTCTTTTAGTATTGTGATGTCGCATCCCATTAAAAATTTTAATTAATAATCTTTATTTTTTTGTCCCGTTTGTTGAATTTCTAACGAGGTATTATTCCTTTAAATTAAGACCAAATTTATCAAGAACTTTTTTAATTTCCGAAATACCTTTTTCCCCAATGCCTTCTATTTCCAGCAAATCTTCTCTTTTTTTCCGAGCAAGACCACCGAGTGTACGAATATTTGCAGAAGTAAGCGCATTTAATGTGCGAGTAGAGAGATCTAGACTGTCAGTGCGAGTCTTTAGAATATCAGAAAAGTCGGGCTTTTCTATTTCACTGATATTTTCTTTGATCTTTTTTTCCTTGATAGGTAAAATAATTTCTTCTGGTTCCTTGAAATCAATGATTGCTTTTAATTGGTTAATCATTATTTCAATTGATTGCGACAACGCTTCGCGTGGAGTGAGAGTGCCATCTGTCTCGATAGCAATACGGAGACGATTGTGATTTGTTTTATCGCCAACGCGCATATTTTCTACCTCATAAGATACTCGGCGAATCGGTGTGAAGATAGCGTCCACAGCAATAGTGCCGACATCGACTTTCTCTTTTTGGAAATTTTCTTTAGAAATAAAACCGAGGCCTTTTTCTACTTTCATTTCAATGCTCAAATTTACTTTGCCTGTGACTTCTGTAATGTGGAGTTCCGGATTCAATATTTCCACTTGTCCGCCGGTTTTAATATCTTTTGCTGTGACTTCTTTTGGACCCTTGATAGAAAGAGTGACGGTTTGAGGTTCATCAGAAAGCATCTTGAAGCGAGTTTTCTTCAAGTTTAAAATCATCACGATAACGTCTTCTTTTATACCATCGAGAGTTTGAAATTCATGACTGACGCCGTCAATTTTTATAGATGTTATGCTTGCGCCCGGTAAAGAAGAGAGAATAATTCTCCTCAAGCTATTTCCAAGTGTGTGACCATACCCAGGGTAAAGGCCATCTATTTCAAACACTCCTTTATTACCTTCTTCTGTTACAACACGAGGCTTGGAAGGCATAATTATTTTATATTCAGGCATAATTATTTCATTATACTTTTAATTAATAATACTTGCCCGCCTTTGGCGGGAAATTTAACGACTATAAAACTCAAGCACAGAATTTAAATCAAGAAAACTCTCTGCGTTTTTTGGCTTATCTAAAATACGCCCTTGCATAGAAGCCAAATCAAAACTCATCCAAGCTGGCACAGTATAATCTTTTATTTTTTCCGCTATATTATCAAAAATTTTCTTACCCCTGGAACCTTCGCGGATTTTTATAATGTCTCCAGTTTTTAATCCATATGAAGGAATAGTGACTTTCTTGTCGTTTACGATAAAGTGTCCATGAGAGACCATTTGCCTTGCAGCTCGTCGACTATTAGCTAAACCTAAACGATAAACAACATTATCTAAACGAGACTCAATTTCTTCATAAAGCTTTTCAGAAATACCAGCGCCTTTAACGAGAGAAGCTTTTTTCACATAATTTGAAAGCTGGCGTTCGGTGATGCCATAAGAAAAACGGACTTTTTGTTTTTCGATCAATTGCGTGCCGTATTCAGAAAGGGCTCTTGGTCGGCGAGCTCCGGGGCCGGCGAATTTACCAGAGGCGCTGGAAAACTTAACCGTCTGACATTTGTCATATACTCCGGGACCCAACCTTCGGCAAATTTTAAATTTTGGTTTACTTATCATATTATTTCAATTACTAATTACGGATTACGAATTTCAAATTATTAATTCGTAATTTTTAATTTCTAATTATACCCTTCTTGGCTTCTTCGCTTTTGGTCCGTTGTGGGGTACTGGGGTCGCGTCTTGGATTCCTGTTATTTCAATACCGTGAGCCATAAATGCGCGAATAGCTGGTTCACGTCCAGATCCGACTCCGAGAACGACGACATCTGCGTCTTTCACTCCGAGAACAGCTGCTTTGTCACCGATAATGTCTCCAACTTTGGAAGCTGCGAACGGTGTACCCTTTTTTGCTCCACGGAAACCCAGACTGCCTGCGCTAGACCAGAATAGTGTATTACCTATTTTATCTGAAAAGAGAACTTTAGTATTATTGAAGGTGGCCTCAATGTGTAAAATACCAGAAGTGACTTTCTTTTTTGGTGTTTTTGAAGGAATTTTTTTTATTTCCTCCGCTTCAACTTTTTCTATTTTCGTTTCTTCAGTTGTAATTTTTGTTTTTCCCATTTAATTCTATGTCTTACTTTCTTTTCTCTTACCAGACGCCATGGTCTTTCTCACATTGCCTCGGATCGTTCGAGAGTTTGTCTTTGTTCTTTGTCCGCGAACTGGCAATCTCTTCATGTGACGAACACCTCGATAACTTTTAATATCCTTCAATCTTTTAATATTAGCGGCAACTTCTCTTTTCAAATTTCCTTCGATTAAGGTACTTTCAATGACGGCGCGAATTTTATTTTCTTCATCCGGAGTCAAATCTTGAGCTCTTTTACCACGATCGATGCCGACTTGGTCTAAAATTTTACGTGCTTTAGAAATGCCAATACCATAGAAGCAGGTTAGCCCTATCTCGAGTCTTTTTTCATTTGGTACGGTAATTCCAAGTATTCTCATGATTGATTATTGTTTTTGTTTATGCTTTGGATTAGAGCAGATTATTCGTAAATGCCTTTGTCGTCTGACTATCTTGCAATTACCACAAATTTTTTTTACAGCTGATTTAATTTTCATAAGATATTTTTATATAAAACAAAAAAGCTTAAACAAAAGAAAAAACAAGGAGAAAACCCTTATTTTTCAATATATTTACTTTTTAAAAACACCGCATATTATGATACATCATTATTAAAAAAATTACAACCTCTTGACTATCCTTCCCTTGCCTCCGTAGGGGTCGAGCACCATTTCGACATTATCTCCGATTAAAACTTTAATTCTATGCATACGCATTTTTCCGCTCAAGTATGCCAGAATTTCTTTTTCATCTTCCGTTTTAACTCTAAATAAAGTAGAGGGCAATGACTCAGTGACGACTCCCCTTGTCGTCAATATTTTTTCATTTTTTGGGTCACTCATGTATATCCTATAACTATAGTAAAAATAAAATAAAATGTCAACAAAAATTTGCCTTCGGGGAATCTTTCGTGTAATACTTGCTTTATGCGTTTGTTAATTGTTGAATCGCCGTCGAAAGCGAAGACGATTGAAAAATATTTATCTGACACGTCTGCTTCATCGGCAGATCGTTTTACGGTGCGCGCTTCTGTTGGACATATTCGTGATTTGCCAAAGTCAAATAAAAAAGCAATTGATATAGAAAATGGTTTTGTTCCACATTATGAAATATCTCGCGGTAAGGAAAAAGTCGTGCACGATTTGCAAGCGCTCGCTGAAAAAGCAAAATCAATTGTGCTCGCGACAGACCCTGACCGTGAAGGAGAAGCCATAGCTTGGCATATTGAGACACTTTTAAAACAAGACCCCGAAGGAAAGAGTACTTCCTACGGGGCAGGCAAAAAAGTAACAGCGCCTATTAGTAGAATAGTTTTTCATGAGATAACAAAGGAAGCAATCCTGGAAGCGTTAAAGCATCCACGTAAAATAGATACGAACTTACGTAAAGCGCAAGAAGCGCGTCGAGTCCTCGATCGTCTAGTTGGTTATGATTTATCTGGGCTTATTTGGAAAAAAGTTCGTTATGGACTTTCTGCTGGACGTGTTCAATCCCCTGCTCTCCGAATAATCATGGAACGTGAAAGAGAAATACGAGCATTTGTTCCAGAGAAATATTGGAAAATAACTGGCCTTTTTGAGACTCAAAAAAATGAAAAAATTCTTCTCACTTGCTCCGAAGAACCTCGCGAAGAAAAACTCGTAGAGAAAATAATGACAGAAGGGAAAAAGGGAAATTGGCTCGTTTCTGATGTCAAAGAATCGGAACAAAAACGTTCTCCGCGCGCGCCATTTACCACTTCTACACTTCAACAAACAGCGAGTTCACGCCTTGGCTACTCCCCTTCACGTACAATGCAAATTGCGCAGAAACTTTATGAAGCAGGACACATCACATACATGCGTACAGATAGTACAAATCTCGGAGCTACAGCTGTCGCTCAAATTATTTCTTTCATTAAAAAAGAATATGGAGCAGAATATGCTCATTCGCGAATTTATAAAACAAAATCAAAAAATGCGCAGGAGGCGCACGAAGCTATACGTCCAACTCACATAGAAAAATTACACGTGGGTAATGATGAACAAAGTAAACTTTATAAACTCATCTGGGAACGCGCTGTATCTTCACAGATGACTGACGCGAAATTGTTAAAAACAAAAATATCTGCAAATGTTGCTCCCCTCCTTGTGGAGGAGGGGGTTGGGGGTGGTGATTTAAAAAAGAACCACCTCGCCTCTGGCACTCCTCCCCAGAAAGGAGGAGAAAAAATCCCGGATTTTTCTGCGACTGGTTCCCGACTTCTTTTCCCTGGTTGGCTCGCTGTGGATTCTGATGCGCGAGGTGATGATGTGGAACTTCCAAAATGCAGTATGGGAGAAAAATTAAAATTATTGAATTTAATAAATGAAGAAAAGTTTACCGAACCACCAGGTAGATACAGTGAAGCTGGACTCGTCAAAGAACTTGAAAGTCGAGGCATCGGCCGTCCATCTACTTATGCATCCATAATGCGTACGATAGAAGAACGTGGTTATGTAAACAAAGAAGGTAAAACTTTATTCCCTACTGATGTCGGTGAAGTCGTGTCAGACTTTTTAGAAAAACATTTTGCAAATTATATTTCTGATACTTTCACTGCAGAGATGGAAGACAAGCTCGATGAAATATCTCTCGGTGAACGCGAATACGAAAAAACTTTGAAAGATTTTTATGGACCATTTTTAAAAGATGTAAAGTCAAAAGACAAACTAGAAAAAGCGACAAACTTGGGCGAAGCGCCAGACAATATCAAATGTCCAAAATGTGGTAGTGCTATGATCGTCAAACTTTCACGCGGAGGGAAATTTTATTCTTGTTCAAAATATCCAGATTGTGACGGCGCACTCACATTGGAGGGTGAAGAATTAAAAGGCCCAGAAGAAACTGGCGAGACTTGTCCAGAATGTGGAGAAAAAAAGAGTGGCAAACTCGTCATTCGTCAAAGACGCGATGGTGGTGGAAGTTTTATTTCTTGTTCTCGTTATCCAAAATGTAAATTTATAAAAGAAGACGAAGCTGAAAAAGCTCGCAAGCGAACCGGTGTAATGTGTCCTCTTTGCAAAAAAGGCGAAATCACAGAACGTCGTGGACGTTTTGGTTTGTTTTATTCTTGTTCAGATTATCCAAAATGTAAATTTGCAATCAAAGCAAAACCAACTGGTAATATTTGTAAAATGTGTGGCTCGTTAATGATGGAGGGCACCAAAACTATTCCTGAACGCTGCTCCAATAAAAGTTGTGAAATGCATAACCCCCATAAACTCATGAGGTAAATTAAAAAGTATGCAACCTTCGTTGCATACTTAACTAGTTTTGGTGAGGCGGAGACATATTTTACTAGTGAGTAAAATAGTCGAGCCGGGGTCGCGAAATTTTGTGAGCGACGGCGAGCAAAATATTTGTGACCAAAAACTATTCCTGAAAGTTTTAAAAATTAAAAAAGCCAGCTCTCCTTTTCGAGATTGCTGGCTTTTCGTTCGATTCCGTCGAACACGGTTATTACTTCACCTCCTTCTTGATGACAGTGAGTTCTGGGCACACTTGATCCCAGAATTTTTTGAAGTTTTCGGGTTGTCTCCCCGCCCAACGACCCAATGGTCGACGGAGGAAATATATGGGAGAGATGACAAAAAAACATACCCCTCCCGCATAAAGGGTTAGGTAGACCAGCATCCCAGCGACCAGCACAGAGTTTGCATAAACAAAAAATCCGACCTGAACTACAAACCACCCCAGAAAGAGACACACGACAACTTCCCACGGAGTGATTAGTTTACGATTACCCCCTTTGGTCATCTTGTGGGGATAGATATCACGAAAAATTCTCCCCGAGTCCTTGCTGAAATCAGAACTATACCCGAAGAAATAGGCAAAAATCACCACCACCCAACCAAAGACATACATAACCAACGCCCACGGGATGTAGACGATGTAGTATGTCCAAATTCTGTTCGGAATGGGCATATTAGCCTCTACTACTAGCCGATGATGCCAGCTATC
>JBBUBO010000066.1:0-1077 GCA_038058205.1 Patescibacteria group bacterium | reverse complement strand
TTTATGTCAAATGTGCGGGATATTGTTTCATTAATAAAGAGTGGAATAAGTAAAGCTGATGAAGAGCTGATAGAAAAAGCTTATAATTTTGCGCAAATCGCGCATGAAACACAAAAGAGAATGAGCGGAGAGCCATATTTTGTACACGTTTTTGAAACAGCTAAAATTTTGGCTTCACTCGGCGTGGATTTGCAGACCATAGTAGCTGGACTTTTGCACGATGTTTTAGAAGATACAGAAATAGCTGAAACGGAAATAGAAAAGGAATTCGGTCCAAATATTTTATTTTTAATCAAAGGTGTCACTAAGCTTGGAACTTTAAAATACCGCGGACATGAGAGGCATGTAGAAAGTTTACGGAAATTTTTCGTCGCAATGGCGAACGATATGCGCGTAGTGATTATTAAATTCGCTGATCGTTTGCATAATTTACGTACTTTGCAATACGTGCGCGAAGATAAAAGGCCTAGAATTGCAATGGAATCCATTGAGGTTTACGCACCGTTAGCTAATCGCCTCGGTATGGGTAAAATAAAAGGTGAATTGGAAGACGCAGCTTTTCCATATGCATATCCGAAAGAATCTGCGCAAGTGGAAGAAATAATCAAAGAAAAAATGCCGTCTTATCAGAAAAATTTGGCTGAAGTGCAAAGGGAATTAGAAAAAGAATTAGTAAAAAATAAAATAAAAATAATTGGTTTTGATTCGCGAATGAAACATAAATACAGTCTCTGGAAAAAATTGACGAAACGCGAAATGGATATTGAAAAAATATATGATATTGTCGCCTTGCGGGTAATCGTCGAAAATATAGAAGATTGTTATCGGGTTCTCGGTTTGGTTCATTCTATCTGGAGGCCAATACCGGGCAGAATCAAAGACTATATCGCTGTACCGAAACCAAACGGTTATCGTTCTGTTCACACCACTATTTTTACCGGTTTTGGAGATAATGCGGAAATTCAAATCAGAACAAAAGAAATGCATGCAGAAGCAGCACACGGTATCGCAGCGCACTTTGCATACAAGGAACATGGCGAAAAAAAGGTCAAAGACGACAAATCAAAATTTGAATGG
>JBBUBO010000065.1:0-13791 GCA_038058205.1 Patescibacteria group bacterium | reverse complement strand
GGAATAGTTGGTTTGCCAAACGTTGGAAAAAGCACTTTATTTAACGCGCTTACGAAAAAGAGTGTACCGGCAGAAAATTATCCTTTTTGTACCATTGATCCGTCGGTGGGTATAGTGCCGGTGCCAGATGAACGTTTAAATAAGCTTTCAGAGATTTCAAAATCTAAAAAAACTATTCCCGCTGTGGTGGAATTCGTGGATATTGCAGGGCTAGTAAAAGGCGCAGCCGAAGGCGCTGGCCTCGGCAATAAATTTCTCTCACATATTCGTGAAGTTGATGCTGTTATCGAAGTAGTGCGAATTTTTGAAGATAAAATGATGATCCACGTGCACGACAAGATTGATCCGCTTTTTGATATTGAAGTTATAAATTTTGAATTGGAACAAGCAGGAATAAAAAAGCCGACGCTTTATGTATTAAATACTTCAGAGGTAGTGGACGATATCAAAAAAGATTTTATTGCGAAACTTCCTGGACCACATATAGAAGTTGATCCGATTTTTGGTACTGGTTTAGATAATTTAATTAAAGCCAGTTATGATTTATTAAATTTAATTACCTTTTTTACCACAGGCGAAGATGAATCACGCGCATGGACGACTCTCCGTGACTCGACTGCGCCTTTTGCTGGCAAGTCAATTCATACAGATTTTCAACAGAAATTTATTCGCGCGGAGGTGGTGTCTTATGAACAACTTATCGAAGCAGGGAGTTTTGCCAAGGCGCGCGAGCGAGGCTGGGTGCGAACAGAAGGCAAGGAATATATAGTGCAGGACGGAGATGTAATAGAGTTTTTAATATAAAATTAAAATATATTTTTGATATTTTAGAGACTACTTTTGCTCCAACTTTTCAGTTTCTTCAGCTTGAATTTCTTCCACATCTTCTTGGATCTCGTCGACGTCTTTTTGAATCTCGTCCACATCCTCTTGAATTTCTTCAATATCTTCGGAAACTTCTTCCAGTTCTTCAGCGTGTTTGTTGACCGTCATTTGAATAAAAATAGACAGATAAATAGCTTCGAGGGAAACAATCGTGGTCAAAACGAGTAAAATATCAGAACTGGAAAAACCAAAAAGTCGCAAGCTAAAAATACCAATAAAAAAGATGGTATGAATTATGATGGATTGGGGTGACCCAATCCATTTTGTCAATTTTTTTGAAAAATTCTCGAATTTATTGTCCATTGAAATCCGTGTTTATTATCTACTCTGTATATGATATATTATACCATATGGAAAAACAATCAAAAGTGCTCAAGTGGTCTCTCATTATTGGTATTGTTATTGTGCTAAATTTATTCTTTAACTATGCTTTGTCTTTACTTTACAAGAGTCCAGAGTATGAAACTTTTTGCCCGAACACCGCTCAAGTAGTCGAATTTGTTGATACTCAAGATAAATGTCTTTCTGTTGGCGGTCAATGGAATCAAAATAATTATTATCAACCTGTCGTAGACAAAAATGCATCGAAAGGATATTGTGACCAGCAATTTACTTGCCGAACTGATTATGAATCTGCGCGAAAAATTTATGATAGAAATGTTTTCGTCACTTTAGTTTTACTCGGAGCAATATCTGTGGCTGTCGGAACTTTTTTGAAAACTAATATTCTCATCAGTATGGCTTTGTCTATGGCTGGAGTTTTGTCTTTCATTGTTGCTTCGTTGCGTTATTGGACTTCAGCAGATGATTTGATAAAAGTAATCATTCTGGCTATTGCATTGGGTATTTTGATCTGGGTGGCTCTGAAAAAATTCAAGAATAATTAAATGTCAAAGTGTCTCTTTGACATTATACATAGGAGATGAAAAATTACGACCATAAAAAAATAGAAAAAAAGTGGCAATCTGTTTGGGATAAAAAGGGAATTTATAATGCTCAAAATAATTCTAAAAAACCTAAATTTTATGGTCTAATCGAGTTTCCTTATCCTTCTGGTTCAGGGCTTCATGTGGGACATATTCGCAGTAATACAGCGATGGATATCATCTCGCGCAAACGCCGAATGGAAGGTTATAATGTTTTGTATCCGATAGGCTGGGATGCCTTTGGTTTGCCGACAGAGAACTATGCTATTAAAACAGGCGTTCATCCTATAAAAGTGACGAAAGATAATACCGATATTTTTCGCAAACAGCTCAAAGCTCTCGGTTTTTCTTTTGATTGGTCTCGAGAAATAAATACGACTGACCCTAAATATTATAAGTGGACGCAATGGATATTTTTAAAATTATTGGAGAAAGGTCTAGCATATAAAGCTCGCACGCTTATAAACTGGTGCCCGAAAGATAAAATCGGTTTGGCAAATGAAGAAGTCGTCGCTGGTTGTTGTGAGCGTTGCGGGACGTCGGTAGGAAAAAGAGAAAAAGAACAATGGATGCTGGCTATCACTAAATATGCAGAACGATTAGATAAAGATTTAGATGATGTAGACTATCTAGAGAAAATAAAAATTCAACAGAGAAATTGGATAGGGAAATCGGTGGGTGCTGAAATTGAATTTAAAATTTACCTCCCCCAACCTCACCTCAATCCTCTCCTGGAAGGAGAGGAGGAATTCAGCCCCTTCCCCTTTCAGGGGAAGGCAGGGGATGAGGTCGTTAAAGTTTTTACGACTCGTCCAGATACAATATTTGGGGCGACTTATATGGTGCTTGCGCCAGAGCATAATTTAATTACAAATTTAAAATTACGAATTACGAATTGGGCTGAAGTAGAAAAATATATTAAAGAAGTAAAAAATAAAACAGATATTGAACGCACGGCTGAAGATAAAATAAAAACTGGAATAGAGCTCAAAGGAATCAAGGCAATTAATCCAGCAACGAAAGAGGAGATTCCTATCTGGATTGCAGATTATGTTTTGGCAACTTACGGCACAGGAGCAATCATGGCCGTGCCAGCGGATGATATGCGTGACAGAAAGTTTGCAGAAAAATTTAATTTGCCAATAGTTGAAAACTATACAAAAACTGGTTTTGAAGATTTTAGAAAAAAAGTTACGAAATTCAAACTCCGAGATTGGGTTTTTTCGAGACAGAGATATTGGGGTGAGCCGATACCGGTGATACATTGTGCGGATTGTGGGATGGTGCCAGTGCCGGAGAAAGATTTGCCGGTAGAGCTTCCAAAAGTGAAAAATTACCAGCCGACAGACAGCGGAGAGTCGCCACTTGCAAATATTTCAAAATGGGTAAATGTAAAATGTCCAAAATGTAAAGGCAAAGCAAAAAGAGAAACAGATACAATGCCAAACTGGGCGGGGAGTTCTTGGTATTTCTTGCGGTACACTGATCCGAAAAATAATAAAGAATTTGCTTCAAAAAAAAATCTAAATTATTGGATGGGGCCGGGAAAGGACCACCGCCAAGGCGGGGTAAATTGGTATAACGGGGGAATGGAGCATACGACTTTACACCTTTTGTATTCTCGTTTTTGGCATAAATTTTTATATGATTTGAAACTGGTGCCGACGAGCGAACCTTACGAAAAACGTACTTCTCATGGGATGATTTTGGCGGGAGAGGGAGAAAAAATGTCAAAATCAAAGGGTAATGTAGTAAATCCGGACGACATAATTAAAACTTATGGCGCCGATACCTTGCGTTTGTATGAGATGTTTATCGGTCCATTTGACCAGTCTGTGTCTTGGAATACGGATAGTATGATTGGTCCACGAAGATTTTTGGAAAAAGTTTGGAGAATAGGTATGTCAAGGACGGGCTTTGACACTGGTATGTCAAAGGCGGGCTTTGACATCACAAAATTACTACATAAAACCATTAAAAAAGTTTCTGAAGATATCGAAGGGATGAATTATAATACCGCTATTTCATCGATGATGATATTAGCGACGGAAATGGAAAAAGATGAAAATATTTCTATAGATGATTATAAAAAGTTTTTACAAATTCTCGCGCCTTTTGCGCCTCATATCACGGAAGAACTTTGGCAAAATCTGGCTCTTCAAGGTCGAACCTTAGGACCCCTTAAGGTTCGACCTTTTCCCGCCAGTATTCATTTTTCAGAATGGCCAAAGTGGGACGAGAAAATGATTAAAGATAAAGAAGTAAAAATTGCGGTGCAAATAAATGGAAAAGTCAGGACTGAGATAATGATACAGGCAGGTGAACCAGAAAAAGAGGTTGAAAAAAAAGTATTAGAAAATCAAGTTATTTTGAAATATATTACGGGCAAAGAAATTAAAAGAATTATTCACATAAAGAATAGACTTGTTAATGTCGTTGTAGTATAATAGACTCCATGAGTTCAAGTATATTTAATAAGTTGTCTTTTTTATCATTATTTTTAGTAGTGGTGCTATTGCCTTTTTTCTTTTTGCCTTTTACTAATATTCCAATCGAAACTTCTAAAGGCGCGCTTTTGATAATAGGGCTTGTTTTTTGTATTATTTTTTGGGCGATAGCTAGATTCGTTGATGGCAAGATTAGTTTACCAAAATCTGCATGCTTGCTCGGAGGCGGGGGAGTTGTCTTAGTATTTTTATTGTCAGCCATTTTTTCTAAAACTGCGCAAGTTTCTCTTTTTGGTACAATGTTTGATCTTGGAACTTTCTGGTTTATCTTTGCCGGTTTTCTTTTATTGTTGATGTCCTCGATTGTTTTTCGAGATTCGAGAGATGCCAAAATAGTTTTATTTGGATTGATTTTATCTAGTACTCTCGTTTTGATTTTCCAAAGTGTTCATTTATTTTTTCCCAAAATTTTGACCTTGGGAGTTTTGGTTGAAAAGACCGACAATCTCATCGGCTCTTGGAATGCTTTTGGTATTTTTGTTGGATTTTTTGCCTTGATGTCGCTTCTGATAGTTGAATTTTTCCCAACCACTAAAGTGGAAAAATTCATTCTTCAAATTTTGACCGTACTTTCTGTTGTTTTGATTGCAGCTGTTAATTTTCCATTTATTTGGGGAATTCTCGGAGTGGCTACTTTGATAATTTTTGTTTACAAGATTTCAATTTCTGCCACTAATCGAGGCGAAGATCATCATAAAAAACATCATTTCCCAGTGTTTTCTTTTGTTGTTATTATGATCTCACTTCTATTTTTTACGGTTGGGGGTTTTATCGGAAGTGTTTTGCCAGATCGCTTAGGTTTATCAAATACTGAAGTCAGTCCTTCTCTAGGAGCGACAATGCTAGTGACTAAATCAGTTTTGAAAGAGAATCCTGTTTTTGGCATAGGGCCAAATAAATTCGGAATTGCCTGGTCTAAATATAAACCGATTGAACTTAATTCTACTAATTTTTGGGATGTTTCTTTTAACTCTGGTTCAGGCATATTGCCGACTTTTGCCGCAACTACCGGATACCTCGGTATTCTTTCTTGGGTCGTCTTTTTTGTCTTGCTTATTGTCGCTGGTGTGAAATCGATTTTCTCTAGTATTAAACAAGGGGTAAATTGGGAAACGATGGCATTTTTTGTTCTCTCCATTTATTTATTTGTTTCTTCTTTCTTTTATTCGGGAGGAGCGGTATTGTTCTTGTTGGCTCTGGCCTTAGCTGGAATATTCATCGGCTTGTCCACTTCCAGTCATTCTCGTGGAGAAATTTTGATATCATTCTTAAATGATCATAGGAAAAGTTTCTTTTCTATTCTCTTTTTAATCCTGCTAATAATTGTGTCTGCCGCAATTTCATTCAAGTACATAGAGCGTGTCACTTCTCTGTCATATTTCAGAAAAGCATTAACAGCTTCGACTATTCCGGAAGCGGAAAAAGCTATCAGTAAAGCTTTGTCACTGTATGCAAATGATTTGTATTTACGCACCTATTCACAGATTTATCTCGTCAAATTAAATGCAATAGTTAAAAAAGGTGAAAGTGCTTTGTCTGATGCAGACAAGACAGAATTGCAAGCAGATTTAAGTCAAGCTGTAAGCGGCGCGCAGGGAGCTACGACATATAATCCAGAAAATTATTTAAATTTTGCAAATCTCGGCTCTGTCTATCAGATAGCTGGTTCGCTTGGCATCAAAGATGCTTACGCTAATGCGATGGAAGCATACAAGACAGCATCTACTTTAAATCCACAAAACCCAGGAATTAAACTTTCTTTGGCAAATTTATCCTTAAGTGATGGAAAAGCAAAAGATGCAGAGAGCTACGCGAAAGATTCTCTCGCATTAAAGTCAGACTACATAGATGCTTGGATTGTGCTTTCTCAGATAGTAAAAAGCGAGGGGAATAATGCCGATGCTCTTTATTATGCGCAAGTAGCTTTGTCTATTTCTCCTAACAATAAAGATTTGAAACAATATGTTGATTCTCTAAAAATTACAGCAGATCCTGCCCCAGCCGAAACCTCTTCTGTTGCTCCTAGTAAAAAGAAAAAATAAAACTATAATAAGAGAATGGATCCCGTTAGAGATTTTATGTTAGAAAATTTTATTAAAAACAATTTAACTACGGAAATGCAAAGCATTTCCTATCTCTAACGGGATGGAGAGAATCCTGAGAATTTTCAACAAAGAATCCGGAAGTATCAATCAAGCCGCATTGCTTCTGGGTTTTTTAACTTTCTTTTCACAAATTTTAGCGCTTTTTCGCGATCGTTTTCTCGCATATTTTATCGGTCCGGGGGCAACTCTCGATACATATTATGCCGCTTTCCGCGTACCCGATCTTATATTTATTTCTATAGCTTCGCTCGCCTCTGTGACTGTAATCATCCCTTTTCTTTTGGCAAAAATGTCTGCCCGTCAATTAGCGGACGGGGATGGAGATAGGGTGACGGATCAGGCGCAAAAGTACCTAAACGATATTTTTACCGTTTTTCTGGCTGTGATGATATTCGTCTCTGTTATCGCTTTTTTATTTATGCCTTACTTTGTGCTTTTTATCGCTCCCGGTTTTACCCCATTTTATCAGGCTAAAGTAGTCGTTCTTTCACGGATAATGTTACTCTCACCGATTTTACTCGGTCTCTCAAATCTTTTTGGCGCGATTTCGCAACTTTTTCACAAGTTTTTTATTTATTCTCTAAGTCCTGTTTTTTATAATTTAGGAATTATTGCGGGTATCATATTTCTTTACCCAATCTTTGGTATTTATGGTTTAGCGCTAGGAGTAGCTTTAGGCGCATCTCTCCATTTTGGAATACAAGCTTTATCGGCTAGTCGTTCTGGTTTTGTTATTAAATTCTCGTCTTCTGTAAATTTTACAGAAGTAAAAAATCTGGCTTTGATTTCACTGCCTCGGACGCTCGGTATGGCCTTTAACAATATGGCTCTCATTTATATAATCTCTCTCGCTTCATTTTTACAGACGGGCTCTATTTCAATATTTAATCTTGCTTTCAATCTCCAATCAGTACCGCTCAATATCATCGGCATATCTTATGCAGTGGCCGCTTTTCCTTCTTTGACAAAATCTTTTTCTATTGGGAATAAAGAAGAATTTAAAAAACATTTAAAAGGAGCGGGAAGGGCGATAGTTTTTTGGTCGCTTCCAGTTATCTTTCTTTTTATTGTCGTGCGCGCGCAGATAGTGCGTGTGCTTCTCGGCGCTGGTTCTTTTTCTTGGGATGATACACGTTTAGTCGCAGCTTGTTTGGCCATTTTCGCTGTTTCGGTTGTGGCACAGGGGATGACGACATTGCTTTCGCGATCTTATTATGCGGTGGGCAACACCAAGCGCCCTCTGGTGGTAAATTTTTTATGTTCTCTTTTTATTATCGTTTTGTCTTATTTGTTTATTAATCTTTTTGAAAACATATTAGTATTTCGTTATTTTATTGAATCTTTACTCAAGGTGAACGATATTCCCGGCACTGCAGTGCTTATGTTGCCACTCGCTTATTCTGTCGGCACTATTTTAAATTTTATTTTGCACTGGATTTTTGTAAAGAAAGATTTTATACCCCACGAATCTTTTATCGCTAAGACTTTTTTTCAAAGTTTAGGCGCTTCATTTTTCCTCGGCCTAGTGACTTATTTGAGTTTAAATATTTTCTCGCCCGTTTTTGGCACGACGACATTTTGGGGAGTCTTTTTACAAGGTTTTATTTCTGGAATCTTCGGTATTATTGCCGCCGTTATTGTATTATATTTGCTCAAGAGTGAAGAATTGCAAGAAGTTATAGTGACCCTAAGAACCAAGTTCTGGCAAGCGAAAATCATTGCTCCATCCCAAGAAGGACTCTAAGTTGCCAAAGAGACACTTTGACATACTTGTCAAAGTGTCTCTTTGGCAACTAGTTGAAGGTTAGTGTTTTTTGCTTTATGTGTTATAATAAAGACATAAATTTTACAAAACCCATATAAAAATGGGATTTTGTATTTTTATAGATTCTGGAAAGAGATTATAAAAATTTACACCGAGGCTTGGTGATGAAATATTTTTGGCAGGTCATTAGGAAATTCAAAGTTTCCTTTTTTACTGTGATTATTTTAACGATAGCAGCCTCCGCATTAGATATTTTTATTCCGCTCCAATATTTAAAACTTTGGAATGTCTTAAGCGTTAATAATTTTTCTGCCATAACAGTTGCAAAATCTTTGATTCTTTTTATTTTAGTATTGAACTTTATACGCTGGGCTTTTCGCAGAA
The DNA here is from genome assembly GCA_038058205.1 of Patescibacteria group bacterium. Taxonomy (GTDB): domain Bacteria; phylum Patescibacteriota; class Minisyncoccia; order Phycocordibacterales; family UBA9973; genus UBA9973. Next base: position 5,219 of record JBBUBO010000065.1, on the reverse strand, counting down.
TTTCCGGTTTCTCTCTCGCCTATTTTGAGTCAGAAGTATTGGCTGGTTTACGCAAACAAGCCTTTTCTTATTTGATCGGGCATTCGCATGCTTTCTTTGCGAATAATTTTGCTGGTTCATTGACGCAAAGAATAAACAAATACGCTCGAGCTTTTGAAAAAATCACCGACCGAATGATTGCTGATGGTTTACCACTCATTGTTCGTGGACTAGGCACAGTTATCGCTATTTATACTTTATTTCCGAAATATTCGTACATTTTGGGAGTTTTCTGTCTTGTATTTTTGTTAACTGCATTTATCTATATTCGTTATAAATTAAAATACGATGTGATCGCCTCCGAAGCTGATTCTAGAACAACCGGCATTGTGTCGGACTCTATCGGTAACCACGCTTCCATACAGTTATTTACCGGTCATGAGCACGAGAGAGTTCGCGTAGGGGAAGTGATGGATGACCAGAGAAATAAAACTAAATTTAATTGGTATTTATGGGACGGACTTGGCGCAATAGAGGGTTTTTATGCCGTTGTTATTGAGTTTGTTATTTTCTGGATGGTGCTTGGCGATTGGAGGCTCGGCTTAATAACTCTGCCAGTGATTGTCTTATTGCAAAACTATTTGATTCGTCTGATCGAAAATTTGTGGAGCTTTGCCGCTATTGTCCGCGCATATTATGAAAGCTTTGCTGATGCGGAAGAAATGACTGTCATTTTAAGCACCCCTTATGAAATTGTAGATAAGCCTATGCAGACGTTGAGTGATGTAAAAGGGGAAGTTGTTTTTGATCACGTTTCTTATGTTTATGATAATAACAATACTAAAGTGTTGGATGATTTTTCTTTAACTGTCCCAGCCGGACAAAAGATAGCCATCATCGGTTCTTCCGGCGCAGGTAAGACGACTTTTGTACGTCTGCTTCTACGGTTGTTTAATATAAGTTTTGGAAAAATCATAATTGACGGAGTAGATATTACTACTATTTCTCAAGAAAATCTTCGTGAAAAAATTTCTTTTGTGCCTCAAGATCCGGTTCTCTTTCATCGAACATTAATGGAAAATATTCGCTATGGTAGACGAAATGCGATGGATGAAGAAGTATTAGTCGCCGCTCATTTAGCGCATTGCGATGATTTTATTGATTTACTCCCATATGGTTATAAAACTTATGTGGGGGAAAGAGGAATAAAGCTCTCCGGCGGGGAACGTCAGCGCGTAGCCATCGCTCGAGCACTGCTCAAAAATGCCCCAATGCTTATTTTAGATGAGGCTACTTCTTCGCTTGATTCTCATTCTGAAATGCTAATTCAAGATGCGCTAAAGACTTTAATAAAAGGGAAGACGACTATAGTCATCGCGCATCGACTTTCTACTATTCGTGAGATGGATAGGATTATTGTTTTAGAAAAAGGAAAAATAATAGAAGACGGCGTGCATGATGAACTCAAAAATATAGAAGGCGGATTATATAAAAAACTCTGGGATCTTCAAGCTGGAGGCTTCAAAAATTTAATCTAACTAACCCCCTTCACCCCATAGGCAAGACCTATGGGGTTACTGTCAAAGGCGGGCTTTGACACACAAAAACCTTTTAAAATAAGGTTTAAATTTTGCTTGACTTTTAGGGTGAGTTATGCTATACTTTTAATAGTAAAAATAAGTGGAAAGTCCACTTATTGTTCATCAAAAAGGGGGAAATATGTCAAATTTCTTGAATAAACATCAGAAAGAGATCGTGGGGATCTTGTTTATAATGGCAGGATTTGTATTGCCTTACACCATGGGTTCCAAGTTTTACCACCAACACATTGTTGGTGTGATCTTGGTTGTTCTAGCCATGATTTGGCTAGGAGCTATGCTCATCAGTCGGGGACTTTTCCCTGATACCCAACCTAGTAAAGTACGGCGTGGTCAATAAAAGGACAAAGATCAAGAAAGCCCTGTTCGCAGAAATTGCGACGGGGCTTTTGTTTTTTCTAATTTATTTATTTCAATAATCAAACACTGGCAGTTGCTAATGAGATTAATTTATGCTTTTATTGTGGAAGAAATGACGGGCCATAATGGCCAACCCCAAAAGGGGCTTTTGTTTTTTCAGAGGAGTTAAAGTGATGGGAATTTGGGGGCTAGTTTTTGGAATACTGACTGGGCTAATAATTTTTTTAGTCCTCAGTATTTGGGGGATATTTACCAAACATCCCCTTGGATTACTCATTGTTTTATTGATGGTGGGAGTTACTCTCTTTCCATCATCAAGACAGGACCCTTCGTTATTGGGGTTGATTGGCATCATAACTTTTTTTGGTGCCATCAACGTTGGAGTATTGAGATACCGAACATGAGCCCCGCCTGCGTTAACGCAGGCGGGGCTTTCTAAATTCTTTTTATTTTTAACAGTTTTTTGCTAAGATAGCTTCAGTATGAAATTAGAAAATATTAGAAATTTTAGTATTATAGCGCACATAGACCACGGCAAGAGTACTTTGGCGGACAGGATGCTGGAGATCACGCATACTGTTCCCGAACGCAAAATGCGCGACCAAGTATTGGATTCGATGGAGCTTGAACGTGAGCGAGGTATTACTATAAAGATGCAACCTGTTCGCATGGAATTTTCTCCCCTCCTTGTGGAGGAGGGGGTAGGGGGTGGTGATTTACCACCTCGCCTTTCAGGCACTCCTCCTCAGAAAGGAGGAGAGAAATACATCCTGAATTTGATTGACACCCCCGGCCACGTGGACTTTTCTTATGAAGTTTCTCGCGCTTTAAAGGCCGTAGAAGGCTCTATTTTACTCATTGACTCCACTCAAGGAGTACAAGCGCAAACCCTCACTACGCTCGCTATGGCGAGCGAGGGAGTTAAAGAAAGGCATAAGAGGATCATCCCTGTTCTTTCTAAAATTGACTCACCTCTTGCTCGAATTTCAGAGATTAAAGAAGAAGTTGTGGAATTGCTCGGTTGTGATCCGGATGAAATTTTGTTAGTGTCTGGCAGAACAGGCGAGGGAGTATCCAATCTTTTGCAAGAAATTATCAAACGCATTCCAGCCCCGACCTTGTCTGACCTCCCTCTTATTAAGGGGGAGGCGCCAAAGGCGGAGGGGGTTCTTCGCGCATTAGTTTTTGATTTTAAATATTCAAATCATCGTGGAGTGATAGTCTTCGTGCGAATCCTCGACGGCAAAGTTCTAAAAGGGGACAATTTAATTTTTTCAGTTTCTAATGAAAAGTTTACCGCGCTCGAAGTGGGTACTTTTTCACCAGAAGAAACGGAACGCGAATATCTTTCTGCTGGGGACATTGGTTATATTGTGACAGGAATAAAAAAGCCAGGTATCGCTTCAGTTGGGGACACTGTCACTAAAATGGCTCATCCATTGCCAGCATTGCCAGGCTATATGCAACCCTTGCCGGTTGTTTGGGCAAGTCTTTTTCCGGAGGATGCGGATGATTTTGCTGAATTTAAATTAGCCTTAAGCAAACTACGACTTTCTGACTCATCTTTTTCTTACGAAGAAGAATCTTCCGGTTCGCTCGGGCGCGGTTTTCGTCTTGGTTTTCTTGGTATGCTTCACCTAGAAATAATTACCGAAAGATTAAAAAGGGAATTTAATTTAAGCTTGGTGATCACGACGCCATCTATTATCTATGAAGTTATTTATAATGATGATAAAAGACCTGCCCGACTGGACGGCACCAGTCGTTCGGGCGGGGAAAAAATTTATTCACCGTATTTTTTTCCTGATGATGGAAATATCAAAACAGTTTTTGAGCCGTGGGTAGATGCGAAAATAATTACTCCGACGAAATATCTCGGCAACATTATGCAAATTTTATTTGACCACGAAGCTGAAGTGGGGGAAACGGAGAATTTTGGAGACAATCGTTCAACTCTATCCATCAAAATGCCCTTGCGCGAATTGATGCGAAACTTTTTCGATGAATTAAAAAGCACTTCGTCGGGCTATGGGTCCATATCTTATACAATAGCTGAAAACCGTGAAGCGAACGTCACACGCTTGGACATATTAGTCGCAGATGAGATAATTCCGGCTTTTTCTAAAGTTATTTCTAAAAAGCGAGTAGAAGAAGAAGCAGAAAAATCTGTCTTGAAATTAGAGGAATTATTGCCTCGCCAAATGTTTACTTTGAAAATACAAGGGCGCGCCTTGGGACGCATCATCTCCTCTCGCACGCTTTCTGGAATGAAAAAGGACGTTACCCAACATATGTATGGAGGCGACATAACTCGCAAAATGAAACTGCGTGAAAAGCAGAAAAAGGGTAAAAAGAAAATGAAAGAAAAAGGACGCGTAAATATTCCTCAAGATGTTTTCTTGAAAATGATGCGAACTGGCAATAACTAGTCTATTGTAAACTAAATATCGGAGAATAGAGCAATATCATGCTAATGATGATAAGCACACTGACTATGGCCCAAGCCACCTGGATTCTCTTTTGATGTTTTTTATTGAAAAGCATATACTTAATATATTATCATATCATGCGAAACTTTCAACAAAAAGTAAATTTTAAACATATTTTACAGTCCAGACCAGTTTTAATATTTCTGGGAATTTTAGTTATTTTTTTTGCTTGGGGTGTTTTTAGCTTGATGAGCAAAATGCAAATAACAATAGAAAATAGAAAATTGGCAGAAAATAAAATAGCTGAATTACAGAAAGAAAAAGAAAAACTCTCGATCGATATTGCTAAGTTAAAAACTGAAGATGGAATTGAAGAAAATATTCGCCAAAAATTCGGCTTAGCCAAAGAAGGAGAAAATATGATTATTGTAGTGGATGATCAAAATAAGCCCACAACAGAGGAGGCAGAGGAAAGAGGATTTTTTTCATTTTTTACCAATTTATTTAAATAATATGTTACAATTAGGTGTATGAAAATAGCATTTTTTGGTTTAGAAAAGGCAGATCAAGATTATTTTTTACAGTCTTTTGGTGGCGCTGAGTTTGTTTTTTTTGGAGAAAATTTGGACGAAAACAACATAGAGAAAGTGAAAGACGTTGAAGCTCTTTGTATTTTTGTTGATTCGGAAATAAATAAGAATATTATTGATGCATTACCAAATTTGAAATTCATTGCTACGCGCTCGACTGGATTTAATAATATTGATTGTGAATATGCAAAGACTAAGGGTATCAAAATTTCTAATGTACCGACTTATGGCGCACATACTGTGGCGGAGTTTACTTTTGGACT
>JBBUBO010000064.1:0-3960 GCA_038058205.1 Patescibacteria group bacterium | reverse complement strand
AATGAAAGTATAACAGGCACACCTGGTCCTAGTATTACTAATTATGATGGGATTAGTACACGCAACGGACCATCTGGTGTTGGTAGTTGGACTGGCAATATAACTGGACTAACTTCTAATACCACTTATCGTGTAAAAGCTTATGCTATAAATAGTGTAGGTACTTCTTATAGCTCTTCTGAGATATTTACGACAACTTCTGGATCTTGTGGTAATGGGGCAGTCAATCCTCCAAATTGTACTGTAAATAGTAGTGGAAATTGTATTAACAATGCAAATAATCCACCCACTTGTACTACTTTTGCATCCTGCGGAAATGGTGCAAATAATCCACCCACTTGTACTACATTCACCGGAGCTCCTGACTTAACCGCACAAGCTTCTAGCCCAACTACCGCTTTTATTAATACAGTTGCTTCTCTTTCAGCTGGTGTTTTGAATATTGGTACTGCGTCTACCGGAGCTTCTTTTTCCAACTTTTTCCAAGTTGCTACTGCTACAGGCGGAGGTGGTACGATTACCGACCTTGGCGCAGTTACAATGTCAACTCTAGTGGTTGGTGGAAATAGTACAACATCAAAATCTCATACCTTTACCTCTACTGGAACATATTCTGTTCGCGCTTGCGCAGACAAAACTAGTTCAGCAGGTGGCGGGGTGATCAATGAAGGAGTAAATGAAGGCAATAACTGTGGACCATGGACAAATGTCACAGTTACAGATATTCCTGCCGTAGTTAACGGTTCTTGTGCTTCTTCTCATTATAATTGTAATGCAGGTGCAAGTGTTGATAATGTAGACGGGATTTCTGCTTGGACATGGACTTGTGGTGGTTCAGGCCCTGGTCACACAGATGCATCTTGTTCAGAAAGTAAGTCTGGTTGTGTCGCTGGTCAAGGTAATCCTTGTATTTCAGGTTTGAATTCTTGTGGTCAATATAATTCTGGTACTATTCAATGTGACGGTTCCTGTTCAGCTGTGACGCCTCCAGAAAGTTCTTGTGTTGCTCCGACTTGTCAGGACCCAGCTGCTACGAATTTTGGCGGGCCTTTGCCTTGTACTTATCCTTTGCCACCAGGCACAGATAAGGCTGGACAAATAATAAATGGTGATACTGGCGGGGGGTCTGTTAATCCAGTTTCAAGTTATTCTGGAGATCCAGTGACGATCACTTGGAACGCTCCTGCTGGCGCATCAAGTTGCGCAGGTACAAATTTTGATACTGCTGGAACAATTTCTGGCAGTGTGGTGGTCAATCCAACTTCTACTACAATTTATACTGTAGTATGCAATGATCCTTCTAATTCATGGGGCTCGTTAAAAGTTACGATTAAGAAAAAACCGATATTTATAGAAAATTAGCAAAAAAAATTCCCCGACTAAACATTGGGGAATTTTTTTTGCTATAATATATATATGCAAATCGATGAAGAGCAGTTAAAAAAATTTATTTTAGAATCAGGACTTGTTTCTAAAACAGATCTTGACAAGGCTCTCAAAGAAGCCGAGACAAAAAATCAAAAATTTGGAAATGTTTTGCTGTCGGAAGGGAAAATATCGGAAACAGATTTAAAAAGAACAGAAGCTTTTGTTTTAGGTATACCTTTTATATCTTTAGTTGAGCAAAAAGTTGATTTTACAGTTTTATCTCTTATCCCTGAGCCAATTGCTCGAAATTATAATATTGTTGCTTATAAGAAAACTGAAAATAGTCTAGAGGTGGCAATGCTTGATGTGGATGATTTACCAGTGATTGATTTTATAAAAAAGCGTTCAGGACTTAAAATTTTGCCACGTCTTACTGATACGACTTCAATGAAATCTGTTTTGGTGCAATACAGACAAAGTCTAAAGACAGAATTTCAAAATATCATTCAAAAAGAGTCCGCGATGCTTGGAGAATTAGGGGGCAAGGAAGTTGAAAAAACGGAAAAAGAATTAAAAGATCTCGCGGAGGATTTACCAGTGGTAAAAATAGTTGACTCAATTATTTTCCATGCTGTTTTACAAAATGCGTCTGATATTCATATTGAACCAGGAGAAAAAGATTTGACTGTGCGTTATAGAATAGATGGTATTTTACATGATGCCATGGTTTTGGAAAAAAATGCCGGGGCGGGGATAACAGCGCGTATTAAAGTTTTGGCAAATTTGAAATTGGATGAGAAAAGATTGCCTCAAGACGGAAGATTTAAAATAGAACAAAATGGAGACAAGATTTCTTTCCGTGTTTCCACCTTGCCGACTTTTTATGGAGAAAAAACCGTTATGAGACTTTTAAAAGAAGGTTCGCACGGTTTTACTTTAGAGGGCTTAGGTTTTCATGGGGAAGGGTTAGAGAAAATCCACGAATCATTAAAGCAAAAAACGGGGATGGTTTTAGCGACAGGTCCGACGGGTTCAGGAAAAACGACGACGCTCTACACGATGATTGATATTTTGAATAAGCCGGAAGTAAATATTTCCACTGTGGAGGATCCGATAGAATATCAAATGCCGAGAGTAAATCAAACGCAAGTTAAGCCGGAAATCGGACTAACTTTTGCTAACGGTTTGCGTTCACTATTACGTCAAGATCCAGACATTGTGATGGTGGGAGAAATTCGAGACGGTGAAACGGCCGGGCTCGCAATCGACGCTTCGCTTACTGGGCACCTCGTTCTCTCTACGATTCACACGAATTCTGCTGCTGGTGCGATACCGAGACTGATAGATATGGGCATTGAACCTTTTTTGATCACTGCCACTGTTAAAACTATCATCGCGCAGAGATTGGTCAGAAAATTGTTGCCAAATAAAGAAAAATATTTCTTATCAAAAATAGAATTAGCAAATTTACAAAAAATTGTTGATCTAGACCGTGTAATGACTTTTTTAAAAAATGAAAACATTATAGGTCCCACCGATAACTGGGATAAAGTTCCTTTTTATAAGCCGATCAGGGTGAATGATCTAGAGGATGGATATGCTAGTCGTATTGGTATGCATGAGGTTTTAAAAGTGACATCAACTATTAAGGAAATGATTATTGCGGGAAGTTCTATGGATGAGCTAGAAATACAAGCTAAAAAAGATGGGATGATGACAATGTTTGAAGACGGAGTTTTTAAAGCAGTTATGGGTTTGACCGCTTTGGAAGAGATCTTTCGTGTGGTTTCTGAATAAATTAATATGCTTTTTTCCTATCAAGCAAAATTGAAAACAGGAGAAGTCTCAGAAGGGACATTAGAAGCAGTAGATCGTTTTTCCGTCGCTCGAGATTTGCGTAGTCGCGGGCATGTTCCTCTTTCTATTCGAGAACAAGGCAACAGTTTTTTAAATAAGTTTTCTAGACTCTCTTCTCTTTTTTCACAAGTCAGTGTGGCTGAACAGATTATTTTAACTAAAAATTTGAGCGGGATGCTTCAGGCGGGGTTACCTATTTCTCGAGCCCTATCAGTTTTACAAAAGCAAACAAAAAATCCAAAACTCGATGCTGTCTTAGTGTCTTTGACAAATGACATAACTTCTGGAGGCACACTTTCTGAAGGACTTGCAAAATTTCCAGATATTTTTTCAACGCTTTTTGTCTCTATGGCTAAAACTGGAGAAGAATCTGGTAATCTTTCCGGCGCACTTTCGGAGATAGGAATCAGTTTGGAAAAGTCGCATGCCTTAACAAAAAAAATAAAAGGGGCGCTGATATATCCGGGGATTATTTTTTCGGCGATGATTGTGCTCGGTGTTTTGATGTTTGCTTTCGTGGTGCCGACCCTCGCCGGCACTTTTAAAGAGCTCGGTGTTGTCTTACCCTTATCGACTCGCGTGCTTGTTTTTCTCGGTAATTTTTTCTCTAATAATTTACTTCTCACATTTTTATTTTTAATTCTTATTTTTGCTGGTATTTACTCGCTTTTTAGAGCCAAATTTGCTGAAAAATATATTGATCAAAAACTAGATGCCGTTATCGGGATTGAAGCC
>JBBUBO010000063.1:0-3154 GCA_038058205.1 Patescibacteria group bacterium | reverse complement strand
ATAACTTCACTTAAAACCCCCTCTATTTTTTCCAAAGAAATCCATTCAAGAGAAAGTGAAAGTTTGCTTAAATCTAAGATACTGATATCAAGAAGATTTACTGAATGTCTAATGGTGGTATGAATTGACTCGAGTACAACTTCTAAATTTACCTTATCCTCTGTAGATATTTTATCACTGTATTTCTGTAAGACTAGTTGTATCGCCCAACCAGTGGAGGTGAGTCCTGTTCGCATTTCATGGGTGATGAGGGCGATAGCTTCATTGCGAACGGAATTATTTTTTTCTAAAAGTTTTGCTTTTTTAAATTCTATTACAACAATGGTTATGATAAGGCCGATAAGGGTAGTGATGGACACAATCTCGTATGGGTCTTCATTTTTTAGAAGGGTTAAATGCAGGGACCAAACAATAAAGCCTGATATACTGCCTAAAATTAAGCCTAACAAGTATGAAAGAACTTGTTCAATTATTTTTTTCATTCAAACTATCAATTCTTTTTTTTAAAAAAGAGCGCCCCAAGGATTAAAACTGGAGCGAGGAATTGAAAGACTGCGCTTGTGAGCATGGCTCCACTTAATAGGTAGGCATTTGCTGCTACGCAACAACTGATAACTCCCGCACCGCCACTGATTGCTTTTGTTCTATAAGTTCTTTCTATTGTTCGAAGTCCAAAAATAATCATTGTGCCTCCCACAACTATACCGTTTACGATAAGATCATACCAAAGTACGAATTTCATTAATAATTTTTCTGTTTCTGGTGTTTGAATAAACCAAACAAATAAGCCAAGGGCGACAATCAAAGAAAGCATAAAAACAACTTTTCTAGCCCAAGACGAGAAATGACTGAGTGGAAATTTCAACATATAAGCGGAACCGATAAGTATAGCTAAAGCGGAAATCCTACCATAGACCATATTTCCTGTATATAATTCTAGGCCCATAAAAACCATATTGATAGTTTGATATGTTAGAAAGGCAAACAAAGCGCTTATCAATTCACTTTTTTCTTCTCGTAACTTTTTCCACAAAAACCATGCGCACACTGCGTAAAATACTCCTGACGCAAACAAGAGAAATATACCTAAAGGCATACCCAAAACTATTGGTGATGTACTTTCCATAAAATTATTTTTTATATATTAATAAGTTTTTCTAATACTCTTTATTATAGTCTAGTTAAAAACAATCACAAGAAAGATATCCACATTTATTGCTTGTTGTATTTATTATGATATTATTTAAAGATGGAACCGATTTCACTAGATGAAGAAAAAGGCTCGGATAAAGATGAAGGACTGCTAAAGGGCAAGAAGATCTTCATCATTGAGGATGATGTATTTTTGGGTAGCATGCTTTCGCAAAGAATTTCTTCAGAAACCACTGATGTGTCTCTGTTTAAAAACGGAGAAGACGCGCTTAAAGCTTTAGAAAAAAGTATTCCAAATATTATAATATTGGATATTTTCCTTCCAGGAATGGATGGGTTTGAAGTTTTACAAAATATTAGAGGTCAAGAAAAAACAAAAAATATTCCAGTGCTTATTGTTTCAAACATAAATCAACCCGATAATAAAAAAAGAGCGGAAACTCTAAGCGCGCAATTTCTCTTAAAAGCGCTCGTGACTCCGCATGATATCGTGGGGAAGATAAAGATGATGTTGAAGAAATAAAAAAACACCGAAAGGTGTTTTTTTATTTGGTTGAGTTATGGTTGTACGGCGCTATACGCATTTACCAACCCCCAGCCATAAAGGTTATCAAATCCTGTATTTCCCCAGTCAAAGGCGCGATCTTGAAGCTTCTTTTGCACTTCATTCGGATCCCACTTCCCATTGAGATTGACGTCATACCCGCCGACTGGTGTATTCAAGACAAGAGCAACAGAGCCGGCAACATGTGGAGCAGCCATAGAGGTTCCGGAAAGGGTCGCGTATCCTGTGCCTTTATAGGTTGAGTAGATGGAAACACCGGGCGCAGCTAAGTCTACTTCCGGGCCACGGCTTGACCAGCTGGCAATAATATTATTTTGGTCTATTGCCGAGACGGCAATCGTTTCCGGGTAGGCCGCCGGGAAAATAACTGAACCGCCCGAATTTCCAGCCGCAGCTACTATCACAACACCGGCATTCTTGGCTACGGTGACCGCATCATGGAACGACTGGATATCAGAATTAGTTCCAAGGCTCATATTTACTACCTGTATGCGATTTGCTACCGCCCACTGAATGCCTTCAATAACATCAGAAAGGTATCCTGAACCAGCGGAGTTCAATACTTTAATTGCGTACAGATCCGCCTTTGGTCCAACGCCAACGACACCAACGGTATTGTTCAGCGCCGCAACAACACCGGCAACATGTGAACCGTGGCCATTATCGTCATTCCAACTCTTGCGAGGGTTAATGGTATTCACACCGCCCTTCACATTAGCCGTGATGTCTTGATGGTTGTTAGATATACCAGTGTCAATAATTCCTACTTTCACCGGGTCAGCGGTGTTTCCCCCCGGCCACACCAATTCCGCATCAATCCGGTCAATACCCCAAGGCAACGATTGCGAAGCCCCAGTTATCCTCTCTGTTCTAAAATTTTTCTCTTCATACGGTAGGGCAAATACTGCCACGTCTTCATCAACCCGCACCACATCCGGATTCGCTTTCAATTTATCTATCGCTATGGCCGAAGAAATTTGTACCGTCTTGGCGTCAATCAAATCAAGGTTCTTCAATTTTATACCGCCTGCCCGTCTAATAATGTCATCTTTCGCGACATCATTTAGCCCAGCTTTAAAAACAACTATCTTTCGGCCGCCGTCATCCTTTGTTTGTGCCGCAGAAGTGTTCGTCTGCACCACAAAAAGCAACAGACCAAACATTGCCGTAATACTTATAACACTCGAGATAATTTTTTTCATACGCATTTATTGATATTTTTTAATAAATTATTTTCGACTTTTTTAATTTTAGCGCTAATTCCCTAAGATTTCAAGTAAAAGTCTTATCCAACGCAAGATGATACCCAAATAGAAATGAATTCTAACGCAATGCGATTTTAAGTATTTGCTTTGCTCAATTAAAAACTAACAACTTCTTTAGTTCCGACAATGTTTCGTTTGGTGGTGTCATTATATCATTTGCTCGAACTTTTTT
>JBBUBO010000062.1:0-1150 GCA_038058205.1 Patescibacteria group bacterium | reverse complement strand
TGGTGCGCGGTGCAGGACTCGGACCTGCGACCTTTCCGGTGTAAACGGATTGCTCTACCAACTGAGCTAACCGCGCAAATACCTATTCAAACTAACACTTTTATAACGATGGGTCAACGACGGGCGAAGCGGAATATAATATCTGATTTGATTTTTGTTCTCGTAGAGAAAAATATTCTAGGGTTTTGTTGATCCTGTCTTTCGTCACTAAATTACTTTGTTCCCTGTTATCCCTTGTGGATACTATCATTTCTTTGTTGGTTTCAGTAAACAAATAATAATTAAAAACTAAAAAAGACAAGGAGATGGCCAAACTTCCGAAAACGGCAAATTTCCAATACGAATTTACATAAAAACTTATACTCTTTTTCTGGAAATTTTTTTCTTTTTTAGAAAAATTTATTTTCATAATTTAACTTGTCCCGTAGTGAGCTTTGCTCTACTACTGGGATTATTTAATAAAACTCAACAAACTCATTTTAAAAAAGCCGTGCCAGACTGGCCTCACGCCTCCAGGCAAAGGAACATCTAATTCACTACTTCTTTTTATCTCTACCTTGCTAAACTCGAGCTGATAAGAAGAATTTTCTAAAAGCATTAAAAATTTATACATTTCATTGAAACTCCCCGTCGCGCTCATTGCAACTTCTAAAATATTTTCATTTTTCGAGACTTCAACCGAAGCGACCTCAGCCTTTACCCCCACTACTCGCGCGATATTTTCTATTGAATTCAAAAATGGTACAACATCCGAACTTTGCGCAAAATGTTTTCCGAGTTCGATTGTCTCTGGCTTAATGACTTTAATCGAGTGATCCATTAAGCTTAAAACGTTACGTTTGTCCGCCTCATTCTGCCAAGTAGCGTTATTTTTTTCTGTTATAGAATTATTTTCATTTATTTTCTGATATAAAAATAAAAAAGCCACACAAGAAAATATGAAAAGTGTTACGGAAAGAAACAATGCTAATTTTGGAAAATTATTTGGCATATTATGAAGGAATTAAACTCAGGGAAAACTGAATATCCGACCCCTTAACAAAATTCGAGATCGGCAAATCAACTTTTTTAAATAATTTATCGCCCTCCAATGCCAAACGAAAAGATAGTAGCGCTTCTCGAGATGGAGCAATGCCTTCGATGTTTACTT
>JBBUBO010000061.1:0-9037 GCA_038058205.1 Patescibacteria group bacterium | reverse complement strand
CAAAAAACAACAAAATCCCTTATTGGATAGTTATCGGCGATAAGGAAATAGAAGCTAATAAAGTCACCCTCGAATCTCGCGACTCTGGCCCACTCGGCCAATTCTCAACTGATGAAATAGTTTCCAAACTTCTAGAGGAAATTAAAAACAAGAAATAATTAGATATCAATCTCTGCTAATTTTGCATTGGATTGGATAAAAGATTTTCGAGGTGGAACTTCGGAACCCATTAGGACATCGAAAATAGTATTTGCTTCTTCGGCGTCGTCTATATTTACTTTTTTCAATACGCGATTCTTTGGATCCATTGTCGTCTCCCAAAGCTCTTCTGGATTCATTTCTCCCAAACCTTTAAAGCGTTGGACGTGAACTTTATTTGATTTTTTCTTTGTTTCTTCAGCTCCTTCCTCTTCTGTTGTCTCACCAGTTTCTACTTCTTCTATCGCTTGTATTTCATCCACATCTGCGCCCTTGCCGACGATTTTTAATCGTTCTTCATCGGTATAAGCATAAGAAATCTCTTTGCCTTTCTTTATTTTATAAAGTGGTGGTTGAGCAATATAAATATATCCAGCTTCAATAACTGCTCTAAAATATCTGTAGAAGAGAGTTAAGAGCAAAGTACGAATGTGTGAACCATCCACGTCCGCATCCGTCGCAATGATTATTTTATGATAACGTATTTTTTCTAAATCAAAAGTGTCTCCAATCGAAGTACCCATCGCAATCACGAGAGACTTCACTTCTTTTGAAGCGAGCATTTTGTCTATGCGCGCGCGTTCAACATTTAGAATTTTACCGCGTAATGGCAATATCGCCTGTGTGCGTCTATCCCTACCTTGCTTAGCCGAACCACCTGCGGAATCTCCCTCTACTAAAAATAATTCTGACTCTGAAGCGTCTTTGGTTTGACAATCAGCGAGCTTGCCTGGAAGCATCATGCCTTCGAGCGCGCCTTTTCGTAATATGGAATCTTTGGCAGCTTTTGCGGCTTTGCGAGCTTTCAATGCCAAGATGGATTTATTAATGATGGCTTTTGCTTCGTCTGGATTTTCTTCTAAGAAATTATTAAATGCTTCACCAAAAACAGTCGCCACGGCGCCCTGGGCTTCCATACTACCAAGTTTGGCTTTTGTTTGTCCTTCAAATTGAATCTCGCGAAGCTTTACGGATATAGCGACAGTTAATCCTTCGAGCACATCTTCGCCAGTAAATCCTCCTTCGGATTCTTTCATCATTTCATTCTTCTTGCAGTAAGTATTTAAAGTTCTGGTGAGCGCAGTTTTAAAACCCGTCACATGCGTTCCACCTTCAGGAGTGTGAATGTTGTTTGCGAAAGGAATAATGCGGCCCACAATGTCATCCACATATTGCAAGGCTATTTCCACACCAACACCATCCAATTCTTTTTCCACATAAAAAATATTATCCCCAATAGGCTTTTGAAATTTATTGTAATACTTAATCAAAGAGATCAAACCACCTTCAAAATAAAAAGAGGTAGACGGAAGTTCTAAACCAAGATCTCTAAAATTAAAAACATCATTATCATCCATTCCCTTTGTATTGTCCCAATTACGCGCATCAATGATTAAAATTCTCAAACCTTTGACGAGGTATGCCTGCTGACGAATGTGGTTGATGATTGTATTCCAATCAAATTTTATATCTTTAAAAATTTCTTGGTCTGGTTCAAAAGTAATAATCGAACCGTGAAGTTTTGAGTTAGCGACTTTTTTAACGTTAGATTTCTTTTTGCCTTGGGAATACTCTTGCACATATTTGCCACCATCTCGATGAATCTCCGCTTTGCAATAAATAGAAAGAGCATTCACCACAGATGCCCCGACACCATGCAAACCTCCGGAAACTTTATATCCTTCACCTCCAAATTTTCCTCCAGCATGAAGCGTAGTCATTACCGTCTCCAATGCAGAGACTTTAGTTTTTTTATGAGTGTCTACCGGTATACCTCGGCCATTATCTGCTACTCGTATTCTATTATTAGGAAGAAGAACTACTTCGATATCATCACAAAAACCACCCATCGCTTCATCGCGAGAATTGTCAAAAACTTCCCATACTAAATGATGAAGTCCTTCCGGGCCCGTTGTGCCAATATACATGCCAGGACGTCGCCTGACAGGCTCTAGTCCCTCTAAAACAGAAATGTCAGAGGCATCATAATGATGCCCTTTGGATGTATCTTTATTGTCTTTTTCTTTTGCCATGTATAGATATTATAGCAGATTTTACCCCACTTGCCAACCATATTTTCCTTTACTTTTGACCCATTTTTTTCTAAACTTGAGAAATGGCAAGCTATAATATATCTTCGGAAGAAGAGCAAGAACTAAAGAAAGAATTAGAACCAAAAACAGATGCCCACTCCATGCGACTCAAACGCTATCTTTCTATGCCGGATTTGTCTCGAACTCCAGAAAGTCCATTGTCAGAAATCGTAAGGCGGGCAAAAGAAGTTTCTTCTCTTAAAGATTTTGATGATATCAAAATACCAGAAATTGTGCCAATAAATATTCTATTTGATTTATTTAATATGCCCGAAGGTCATCCAGCGCGTAGCCCATCAGATACATATTATGTAAATGAAAATAATGTCTTCCGCACTCATGATACCGTTTTTTGGTATTACTATTTAAATGACCCTAGGATTAAAAAACGAATTCTTAATAAAGAAATTTTGGGCGCAATCTGCTACGGCAAAGTATACCGTAAAGATGAAATTGATGCCCGTCATATGAATGTTTTTCATCAATTCGGGGGTTGGCTAATAGCGCCGGACGATAAAAAAATTATAACTCCGGAAGACCTGAAGAATGCATTGTCAGAAATAGCTCGCAGTATTTTCGGCGATAATGTAAAGTTTCGTTTTTATGATCATAATTTTCCATACACTGACCCAAGTTTTGAGATGGAAGCAGAAATTAATGGACAATGGATCGAGATGCTAGGTTCCGGAATGGTAAGAAAAACTGTTCTTTCTAATTTAGGACTAGAGGGATACAACGGATGGGCTTTCGGCTTCGGCTTGGAACGATTGGCTATTGCTAGTATGCAATTACCCGACATTCGTCTTCTCTGGAGTGAAGATGAACGAGTAAAAAAACAACTAAAACTTGGGCAAAAATTCATCGAAGTAAGTAAATACCCACCAGTCGTTCGAGATATTTCTTTTATTGTAAAAAATGATTTTGTGCCAAATGATTACTTTGATGTCGTACGCGAGACTGCGGTAGGTATGGTAGAAGAAGTAAAATTATTAGACAAATACGAAAATACTGAAAAGTTCGGCGTGGGGAATATAAGCTACGCTTTTAGGATTACTTATAGATCATTGGATAAAACTCTTACTGGAGAAGAAGTGGATATACTCCACAAAAAAATTGAGGACTTAACCACAAAAACTTTCGGAGGCACAATTCGCTAAATTCAACAAATTAAATCTAAATAAATTTGTTACAAACTCTGCGATAGCATAAAATGTAACAATTATGTTTTATTATTTATCGTTTTTTGTGTCATATCCTTTTGCTAATTTAAAAGTCTTAAGATTTTCTTTAAGCCCAATATCTTTAATATAGTCTAAAAAATCTTTGGGCAACGGTGATGGGCCAACCCAAACACTCTTTTGAATCATAAAATAATTAAATTTCTTTAAATGCCAACGCAACCATTCCCTTTCAGCTTTTTTTGGTTCTGGCACATCAAACATCACTATTAGATTTTTCGGCGCATTTTTGTCAAAAATAAAATCAAATTGTTTTAACGAATCAATTTTTCTTCTAACATAATTTTTACCTTTTGGAGTAATATACAAACCATCACAATCTTTTATAAAACCTTCTTCAATAAGACGTGACATCGTCCCGCGAAGAGAACTTGGTGAATATTTTTTAAATTTCGGTAAACCTAAAAAATTTACTCGCACTCCTTTGTAATTAAAAGACTTACTACCAAGTTCTTTTAAAATATCATATACAATACTCATGACAAAATTATACCAAATTGTTACAAACTCTGCTATCGCAGTAATTGTAACATTGTCTATATAAACTAAAAAAAATTAAATAATACGGAAGTCGTAATAACATATTTTTATGATATTACCTCAATCCGTCCAAGCTAGTGAATCATTATGAAAAGCTTGACTTTTTGGAGAGTTGTGCTATACTTGTTGCAGATAAGTACCCTTGCGTCCTATATTAGGACGCTTCACTGAAGGAGGAAGACCATTGCTCGAAGTATAATCTCTGTGGACAGCAATATTGTCCACGTAGTGTATGGGGAGGGGGTGTGATTTTAGCACTTCCCTCCCTTTTTTATTCCCACAAAAACTTATTACTATGTATTTTATAAATCTCTGACATTCGGCAATATTCACACTTTGTATTTTTGCCATATGAATTATAATTGCAAAATCTATTTACCCACTCTCCATTTTTTACCATTTCATCATAATCCGTAATATCTTTCACCAAAAGATTGATTTCTTTATTCGTAATTATCCTGTCATAAATGGCTTCTTTTTTATCTTTTGCTTCCAGAAATTCCAAACGACTTTCTCGCACGATAGATTGCCATTTTAGACTTTGTTCTAAAAGATATGAATACATCGCAAGCTGACGTAGATACGAACTCATTCTACCTTCTTCGTCTGTTTTTTCTATTTCACTTTTTTTTCTAACACCACCTGTTTTAAAATCAGTCACTCGCACTTCTTTGTCTTTTAATATTTCTATCAAGTCTATCTTGCCGTAAATATTTAAGTGCATGAATCTATCATCTTTTAAACTAATACTTTGTTCATTTTTATGATTTGTTTTTATATCAGGCAAAACTTCTTTCACCCAATTTGAAACTATTTTCAAGACTTCTTTATCTTTAGTTAAATCTTCCAATTCTTCAACAGAAGGCTTTTCATCCATTTTTAAAATTTGATCAATACAAGAATGCACTGCATTTCCAAATTCTAAAGATTCACTTTTTTCTTCCGGTAATCTTAAAATATTCCTAAAATACCATTTCCATGGACATTCAAAAAAGTTATTGAGTAATGAAACAGATACATTTTTTTCTTCATAATCTTTAGCAACGATTTTTACTAACTCCTCCAATCCAAAATCTTTTTTATTATTTTCATCAGCTTTAGCCACATACATTTTCGGATCATGTTTTAATATAAATTTTTCTGTCTCACCAGCATTTTGTTTTTCAAAAGTCTCTTCCGGCAAATCCGCCACGATATGCGTCAATTCTTGATCACCACCAGTGTAAGAATGCAAAGAATAAGAAATAGTACAAAATTTCTTAGCGCGAGTTATGGCCACATACAATTGACGTTTTAACACACTCTCATCTCTTTCTTCTATTTTTGCCTCAATACTCTCTGGCAAAGTAAAACCTTGCTTTTTACCCGCAGAAAAAGACCTTTCATCCATATGAGCAATCCAAACATAATCAAACTCTAAACCTTTTGAGCCATGCAAAGTCAAAACTTTTATACCTTCTTCTCCGCCAAAAACAGCAAGAGGAATATTTTCATTATAAGATTCCAAACGAGCAATAAAATTCAAAAACTCATCTAAAGTTAATTTAGGATTTTTTTCTGTTTGAGATAAAACTAAATGCAAAATAGTGCGAATCACTTCTACCCGCAAAATTAAAGTCTCGTGGTCTTTTGTTTGGTTAATTAAAAATTCGTCTCCTATTTTTTGCACTAAAGAATACACACTACCATTTGGCACATCTTTCACCCAATTACGTAATTTATCTAGCCAAATTCTCACTCCATCATTATTCTCAAATAAAGTCTTTTTATCTTCTATTGTGTTTAATAAAGAAAAATTACGCATATCTTGTTTCGCCAAAAATTCATGGGCTTTAAGTGGTAGAATGTTAGATAATTTATCAAAAAAAGATAAAGACAAAGATACACCATCGATCGGTTTATTTATTATTCTTAAAATTCTTAAAAATGCTTGCGCTTCAACAGATTCAAAAAAATCTAAAGCTCCGTAAGAAGCCACGGGTAAATTCATATCGCGCAAAACCGTAATAGTGCTACGCACTTGTTTGTTTTTGGGCACTAATATTACACAATTATTAAAATCATTTTTATCTTTTATTTTTTCTTTTATATCTAACACACACGCAATTATTTCATCTCGCGGATAATCTGCTTCCACTAAACGCAAAGGAAAAGAATCTTTACTATGACTGACCAACTTCGCGGGAGATAAAGAGCTTTGAAGTAGTGTATGAGCAGAATCCAAAATAACTTGCGTCGAACGATAATTTTCCAATAGTGTAATTAGTTTGGCTTTTCCAAAAGTATTTTTAAAACCTTCAAAATAAGCAAGTGACGCGCCACCAAAACCATAGATAAGTTGCCTATCATCCCCCACTACAAAAATATTTGGTTTTTCCACATCACCCCAAACTTTCTGCAAAAATTCATTTTGTACGCCACTCGAATCTTGATGTTCATCTACTAAAACATATAAATATTTTTCTCTTATTTCATCTCGAGCTTCCTCACTAGTCTCCACTATTTTTATTAAATATTCCAAAACATCATCATAATCCAACAACATGATACCGTTATTTTCTTTTGCCTTTTCATAAAGTTCAAAAAACTTCACCACTTCTTTGGTGCGCTCTAGACTTTCTATTTTTTTAATAACTTCTTTTTTTATTTGTCCCTTACTTTCTCCACGTGAAGAAATATTTTCAGGATTATTTTTTTGTTTTTCTATATCTATTTCTATTTCTTGTAAAAATTCTTTTGGTGTGATACGTTCACGTTTTAATATTGATATTAAAGATTTTAAATCTCTAAAATACCTAGAAGTGTCTGCCCTAGGACGTAAATATTCCCAATCATTTTCGTGTAAAATCTGATCACATAAAATAATCATTTCATCATCATCCATCAATTTCGGCATTACATCCAAATCGAGCAGATGATAATACTCTTTGATTATTTCCATTCCAAAACCATGGAAAGTGTGCACATTTACTTGAAGCCCTGTCATACCAATATATTTACGCAAACGTTCTTTCATCGCCGACACCCCTGCATTTGTAAAAGTTAAACACAAAATACCATCCGCTTGAGTATCAGTTTTTTGTAAAATATTTCCAATACGAAGTGCCAATATCTGCGTTTTTCCCGTCCCTGGACCCGCCACCACCATCACTGGCCCATCAATCGAATCCACTGCTTCTTTTTGAGCAAGGTTTAGTTTTTTATACTCTTCTTTAAATAGATCTACCTTAGCCATAGACGCATTTTAGCATTTTTGCGTGCTTAGCTCCATTTGCCTATTTTTGTTCTTTTAATTGAAAAAGCTAAAGCTGGCACACCGAGTTTTTCGCCTAAATTATTAGCAATACTTCTTACGTATGCGCCACTACTACATTTTATTTTAAATTTCCCAATAAAAAATTCTCTCATTGTTTTAGATAAATTTTCCTGCCAGATTTTTAAAATATCTTCTTGTCTAAAATCTCCTTTTACTTTTTTAATTCTTTTCTCCACATTAGCTAAAAGTTTTTTACTATTTATTTGTGTAATTTTTTCTAATTTTAATTTTTTAATAGATATTTTCCTTTCTGGTATTTCCACTTCTTTATCTATTCGCGCATAAGTAAATAAAGCTTTACCTTTAACTGTCTTAGAAGAATATATAGGATATTTTTGTTTAAACTTACCAACAAAACTTTTTAAGTTATTTTTTATCTCTTTTTGTAATTCCTTTTGCGTTAGGTCTTGCCTAGCGCAAGAAACTACTTTACCTAAAATGTCATAAGTATCTGTGGCAAAACCAAAAAGAATTTCAAATTCATATTCTTTTTCTAAAGCTAAATATTTTTCTTTATTTTTTATTTCTTCATCTACAAGTAAAAATAAAAGTCCGCGAGCCATCGGGTCCAACCTTCCGGCATAAGTTATTTTACTATTTTGATATTTTTTATTTTTTGCGCGAAAACTCTCCAAACATTCTAGTGGAGTTTGTCCTTCTTTTTTATTTAGTAGTAAGACTTTTTTGATAATTTTCTGCATTTAAACAAAAACTATTCAAGTAAAAGCAATGCAATCATAGCTAAAATACCTAATACAAAAGATAGTATTTGTAATATAGAATATTTTAATTCTTTTGTCTTTTGAAGCTCTGGAATCAAATCAGCTACAGCAATATAAATAAAACCTCCAGCCGCTATAGGCAAAATCCAAGAAATAAAATTCTGCGCAATATTACCAAAAATTAAAGCAATAATTAGACCTACAATAGACAATAAAGCAGAGAGGAAATTTAACCAAAGCGCTCTTTTTTTAGAATATCCAGAATGGATCAAAACTGCATAATCCCCTATCTCTTGCGGAATTTCGTGTAAAATTACTGCTATTGTAGTCGCCATTCCCACTGGGACACTAACCAAAAAACTCACACCAATAATTATTCCATCAATTAAATTGTGAAAACCATCTGAAAATAAAACCAACTTACCCGCTGGATGTATATGATTTATTTGCGTGTCATCATCGTGGTGATGCCAATGTAAAAACTTTTCTATAATAAAAAAAACAAGAACACCAAAAATTATAAACAAACTAACTGAAGTTGTATTAGAAGAATTCTCAAAAGCTTCAGGAATAAGATGTATAAAAGCATCACCAAGCAAAGCTCCTACGGCAAGACTAATAAAAAGACTAATGTATTTTTTTATAATTTCTTCTTTTAAAGATAAAGAAAAAACACCTATCAAGGAAACGAGGCTCACTACAATAACACTAATAAATGCATAAATATATGTAGTCATGTATTTTGATACTAAACTAAAAAAACCTTATTTGCAAACAAAGAAATATAGTTAATTATTTTATTAAATTTGCTCTCCAAATTTCATCTGATTCTTTTTCTGTAAAAGCTCTAAAAAGCGAAAGAAAAGCTACATAATGTAAAGGCCATGCAATAAACATCATAATTGGTAAATTAAGGAATTGAATATTTTC
>JBBUBO010000060.1:0-1294 GCA_038058205.1 Patescibacteria group bacterium | reverse complement strand
TATCCCCGCGCCGATTGCCGCCAAAATAGGCTCTTTCACCACATAAGCATTTTTTGCCCCAGCGCGTATTGTCGCTTCAATCACCGCGCGCCTTTCTGTCGAAGTCACACCCGCTGGTACAGACACCATCACATCTGGTTTGAAAAAATTAAATTTGCCTAATGCTTTGTTTATAAAATAACGAAGCATCGCTTCCGTTACTCGATAATCCGCAATCACGCCGTCTTTCATCGGCAAATAAGTAACAATCGATTCCGGTGTTTTGCCAATCATATCTTTTGCTTCAAAACCAATCGCCAGAATTTTATTGTCTCGCTCAGAAACCGATACAACTGAAGGCTCGTTTAAAATAACACCCTTCCCCGGTAAAAACACCAAAGTATTGGCCGTTCCTAGATCTATGCCTAGTTTTCTTGAGAAAATACCCATTAAGGTAATATATATTATATCTGTGCTAAAATCAAAGAACCCCACAGCAGAGCAAAGCTCGCTACGGGGCAGGTGGAAAAATTATGAAAAACGATACAGCAAACCCTTTCGCGGGGTATTTAGAAAATTTAAAAAAACACAAACAAGCTGTAAATCCAGTCCATGAAATAGTGAATTGTTATTATAAAATGAACGGTTGGGAAAAGATGCCAAAGGATTTTTACAAAGACAGATACGCTTATAACAAACTGGCCAAAGAAGCAAAAACTTTATATATAGCATGCAACGAAGTCTTGGATGACTCCATCTGGGCGTTAGATAAAATGAAATACTTGGCGCAAAAAGGTAGCTTCGATTGGTCTATAATTACTTGCTTGAAACACAAGCTTAAGTAGAAATTATTTTCTATATTTCCTGGTTCGCCATTTGTCTGCAATCTTTACACGAGTGAGTGAACGTTCTAGTTCTGCTTCAAAATGTTCAAAGTCCACATGCTCTTTATTTTCCATTTGTTTCTTCAATTCTTCTGCACGAGCCTTAGCTCGTATTATTTTTTCTTCCGTGAGTTCAGCTATAGTTTCAGCAAAATCTGCCAACACAGCTACTTCTGTTTGACCTTGTTCATTATTTTTTATTTCCACAAAACCTCCAACGACAGCCATCGGTATATGTTCACCATTTGAAACGGCAACAACATCACCAGCTTTAAGTCCAGCGATGAGTGGAATATGATCAGGTAAAATAGTTATCTCACCTTCTGTCGTCGGTAAAGTTACTTGGTCTACCATTTCTTCCAAGACAAGTTTTTCCGGCGTTACGATTTTTAATTTAATTTGTTTACTCATATTTTAAAGTGCAACTTTCA
>JBBUBO010000059.1:0-2103 GCA_038058205.1 Patescibacteria group bacterium | reverse complement strand
GTAAAGGCCATGCAATAAACATCATAATTGGTAAATTAAGGAATTGAATATTTTCAAAAGGCCAATTTGTATACAACCAAAAACCATGAAATACATTTTCTGTTTCCATAATTATAGCTAAAATAAATGAAGCAATTAAAATTGAAGCCAAGGGGTTATAATAGTGATGAAAAATATCCTTAATCAAAGAGGTTTTCTTTCGAAGATATTCAATACTTTCAAGAATAAACCAAATCCCTAAAAATATTATAATAATATAAATAAAATTCATTTTATGATTTACCTGATTACTTATATCAAAAATATAGCCACCGTTAATAGTATAATCACGCAACATAAAAAATGCTGAAAGTGGAACTAATATGAAACCAGCAATTCCAAGAAATTTATAAAAAAATGGCTCAAACCAATAATAATTTCTCACAATATTTTTTCCTCTATAAACATAATCGAGGATTGCTTTTATTGCTAAATAACTTTCTGTAATCATTAACCAATAAAATCCAAAACCAAAAATAAAGAAAACAAAATAACTATAGGTATCAAAATACGGATAAATCCACAACTTACCAAGCCATTGCGCAACACCCTCTAAAATAATTCCTCCAGCTATTGAAATTAAAAAAAAAGAAATTAGATTTTTCTTATTTCTTATAATTTCATTTAATAAAGATTTTTCTATAAATTTTTCAGTTATTCCATCACTAATTAAAACAATCCCAAACATAAATAAAAACCAAAAAAATGCCAAAAATTTTCCACCAACTAAATTTGATGGTAAAATATACTGCAAATAAGAAGTGAGAAAAAATATTATTCCTGTATAAAACCTATTATTCATAACTTTATAATACCATAATTTGCGGAACCGGAGAGATTTGAACTCTCGAGACCCTTTCGAGCCTGCCACCTTTCCAAGGTGGTGCACTAGACCGCTATGCGACGGTTCCGTATACAAAATACTCTACCACATTTTTAAAAAAAATAGACACGTCACAAAAAATATATTCCTTAACATATCATATATGATAGACTAAGGAATAAATGAAAAATACGGGGATTTAGAGTAGTTTTAAAAAATCTTGCTCATTTAATACCTTTACGCTTAATTTTTCGGCAGTTTTTAGTTTTGAACCAGGATCTATGCCAGCTACAACGTATGAAATATTTTTTGACACCGAACCAGAAACTTTTCCTCCCAAGGCAAGTATTTTTTCTTTGGCTATCTCTCGCGAAATACCGTCGAGCGTGCCAGTCAAAACAAAAATCATTCCACTTAGTTTCCCTTTTTTAACTTTATCCATTTTTTCCACAACTACCCCATTTTTCTCCAATTTTTTGATAAAATTTAAATTATTTTTATTTTGAAAAAACTCATACAAACTTTTTGACACAGCTGGGCCGATATTCTCTATATCAAGAGGAGAATTCTTTAGGTTTTCATCTTGATTAATACTAGATATTAATTTTTCCAAAGTACCAAAGTTTATTGCTAAATCTCGCGCTGTCTCCTCACCCACATGAAGTATGCCAAGCGCCCAAAGAAAACGAGCAAGTGAAATTTTCTTTTTATTTTTTATTTCATTCACAATATTTTCCGCCGATTTCTCGCCAAATCCCCGAAGGAAAGTCTCCGACTTCCTACGGGGCAGGCTTTCAAGTATGATAAAATCATCTTTCGTTAATGTAAAGAGATCTGCTGCGTCGGTTATTAAGCCTTCGTCTTTAAATCGTCTCAAAATTTTTGGACCCAATTCATATATCTCAAAAACAGATACAAAATGCTGTAAATATCGCTCATCTTTTACTGGACATTTTGGGTTAATGCAGTAAAATGCGACTGAGAGGCTTTCCTCCTCTCCTTGATAAGGAGAGGATTGAGGTGAGGTTCTTAAATGCACCTCACCCCCTACCCCTCTCCTTGGTAAGGAGAGGGGGGCTTTCCCGCCAGCTTTTCTCTTCTCCACCTTCCCACCACAAGCTGGACAGAATTCTGGCATTTTAAATTTCTTTTCTTTTCCAGTTCGCATTTTTTCCAAAACTTCTACAACCCTTGGAATAACATCTCCTGCTTTCTCTATCACCACCGTATCCCCGATGCGT
>JBBUBO010000058.1:0-6040 GCA_038058205.1 Patescibacteria group bacterium | reverse complement strand
GTGGCGCTGATTGAATGTGTGCGCTCACAGGCGCATGATTTATTTTTTTATCAACGAAGTAGTTCTCTTATAATATATCATAGAATTATGAAAAAGTCAATGCTTACAAAATTTAGTATAAAAAGTGAAAAGGCGACTCTTTCAAGAGTCGCCTTTATACGCTGGCCAAGCGCGATTGTTGTTGTCGTTGGTAAGTGGCCTACCTACCAACGATTGTAGATTTCTACTTTTCTCTTTGATCCAGGAGTGTCTGGAAGAAAAGTGTACCATCCTGCAGGTTCGAATGGTTCAGAACCCGACCTAAAAGTATCTATACCAGGCTTGTCATGTATAACACGACCGCTTGGAGTTTTTATAATGATTTCTCCAAGTTTCGGATAAGTAGCCGGAGCTTCTTCTAGCCATACTCGCAGGCCTTCCTGTGGGATTTCAAATGTCCGACTTGTTTTTGGTCTTTGCTGTTGAACATTTCGTTGTTGCTCTTGTTGAGCAGACGGGGGCGAGACTTCTTGCTGTGCTTTTTTCTGCGCCCCTTCTTTCTTCTCGTCAGAGGAACCTCCTGAAAATAAGAGTGCTAGTATCACTAGGAGTATAAAAGCTCCACCTCCTATAACCCATGGTAAAGGGTTTGATGCTTCTGTTGTGGGAGCGCTGGCTGTGGGAGAAGAAGTGGCATTCCTCTTGTCGACCGCCTTTTGAGCGGCGTCTTCGGAGGTTTCGTGAACCCTTAGTGGCCATGGTATCCAGTACCACGACCCCTCAGGAATGAAGAGGTGGAGCCATTTCTGGACGCGTCTTTTTCGGAAAGTTATCTGACCAGCTTGCGCTGTGTCAGTTGATCCGAATGCATCCAAAATCCATGGGGTTAAAATCAATCCTAGGGCTACCCCTAACCCCATGTGCCCCACTCCTAACTCACTGAGAAAAGGAATGTCACTTGTCCATCGCCAGATTACAATACCGGCGATGGAGAGAAAGGTTCTCAAAATCCAGCTGAGAGCCTTGACGTGGAATATCCACGAGATGAGGGACGGAAATGTCCCAACGACGGCTGCCACTGAAAAGATCAGTAGCCCCTCTCCGCCTAGCGTTCCGTAGACCACTAGTGGGGTGAAAATAACTGCTAACACCCCCAAGATCCATGTGAGTCCCATCTTATTCTCCATGCGCATATAAGCGCATTGAACTTCTATTATTTTGTCAAAGGGATTACTTCATATAGTATATCACATTAAAGAGAAAAAGTCAAGTTTTTAGGGCTGGCTTTTTAATTATGTTTCATGAGCTTTTTGAAGTATCTTTTGTCTATATTAAAAATCTTTCTTATCAATATAACTGCGAGCACTACAAGTATTGCAAGAATAATCCACTGTACTAAACCAGAGGGCAGAAAGCTCCCTGGTCCTCCTAATATAACGTTAGCTACAATATCATTTGTTATTTTTGAAACATTTATTTCGTACATGTGGGCGAGGGGAGACTTGAACTCCCATGCCTTACGGCACTACTTCCTAAGAGTAGCGTGTCTACCAATTTCACCACCCGCCCAATATTTTATATAAAGTGCTTTAGCACTTTGTGCGCCCAGTAGGGATCGAACCTACGACATTCTCCTTAAGAGGGAGCTACTCTACCAACTGAGTTATGGGCGCATATTCAGTTGTGTGCCCGAGGTGGGGGTCGAACCCACATGACCTTGCGGTCGGGAAATTTTAAGTCTCCTGCGGCTACCAATTACGCCACTCGGGCATTTATAATGCCTGGAGGCCTGGGGCGGATTTGCACCGCCGCGTATTCCTTTTGCAGAGGAATGCCTTGCTGTCTTGGCTACCAGGCCATTTAAAAAATATAGCATTTTTTATAAAATTTTCAAAATTTAGTTTTTATTTTTTTCTTAGCAATTCGTCGATTTTTTGGCGGTTTTTTTCTCCGAGGTCTATTGCAAAATCCAAAAAGGGAATTATTTTAATCGGCATATTTTTTTTCAAAAACTCACGCAGTTCTGCGCGTTTGCGTTTGACGAACTCTAGTGCGGTTCTTTCTTTGGAGTTTGGAAATACAGTGATGTAAATCGTCGCGCGTTTGAGGTCAGGGGAGGCGTTGCAGGAGATGACAGTGATAAGAGAGGTTCTGTTGTTCTCTCGCATCAAGAATCCTGCCGCTAACTCTTTGATTCTATTTGCCACTTTTTCATTTCGTTCCATATTATTTTTGCGCTACGAAAAATGATTCTAGTACATCGCCGGAAGCAATTTCTATTTTTGATTCGATCATCATGCCGAATTCCGAACCTTCTTCCACTGCATTTACTTTTACCTTGCTTTTTTCTAGGTTTATGATTTTCCCACGGCCAATTTCAAAATCGCGACGCATTATTTTGACTACTCCGCCTAAAACCATTTTTCCTTCAGTCATTTTTCCTCCGACGATTTGGCGTTCTTTTGTTCGACTGAAAGCGCGAATGATTTTCGCTTTTCCTGTGGTTTCGATCGTCTCGATTCTCGGTCTTAATTCTTCCATTTTTTCTTCGAGCCATTCGGTCAATTTGTAAATGATATTGAAAAAGTTAAGAGGAATGTTTCTCGTTTGGGCTATCTCTATGGCGCTCTTGTCTGCTTTTACATTAAATCCAATTATTAACACACCTCCATTGTTTGATATGCTTTTTATGTCTGATTCAGAAATATGACCCACACCTTTACCAATGATTCTGAATTCTGCATTATCTACTACGCCCTTATTTTTTATTTTTACTATTTCTTTTTCGATAGCTTCCAGAGAGCCCGAAACGTCAGCTTTCAAGAATATCGGAATTATTTTTTTACCACCACCAACTTCTCCCCCTTGATTAGGGGGAGTGCCTGAAAGGCGAGGGGGTAATTTTTGTATATATTCTATAGCATCTTTTTTATTTTTGAAAGATTTAAATTCTGCTCCGACTCTCGGCATTTTATCAAAACCAAAAATACGGACAGGGGAGGAGAAAGTCGCTTCGTCAATCATTTCTCCTTTATAATTTTCTATAATGCGTGTGGAGCACATAGTGTCTTCCACTGCGACGGTCATCCCTTTATTTAACAAACCATTTTTTATAATTAAAGTTGCTACAATTCCACGCTTTGTGTCGAGATTGGCTTCAATAACAAAACCCGATGCATCTTCTTGCGTATTGCCAGTAAAATTTTCCATTTCCGCCAGAATTGAAATGAGCAACAATAGGTCATCTATGCCTTGTCCTGTCTTGGCAGAAATTTCAACGTAGGGAATCTTGCCTCCATAATTTTCCAAATAAATTTCATTTTCCGCCAATTCTGTTTTTGTCTTTTCAACATTAGCATTTGGTTTGTCTATCTTATTTATCGCGACGATGACAGGCAAATTCATATTTACAGCTGTTTTCCATGCTTCAGTGGTTTGTGGCTTGACGCCGTCTTCAGCAGACACTACTAAAATAGCAATATCGGCAATACTTGCTCCGCGTTCTCTCATTTTGGAAAAAGCTTCATGTCCGGGTGTGTCTAGAAATGTGATTTTGCGATTAGCAAAATCATCCCGAGCTGTTCGAGGGATCCCTCGATTCTCTTCGTTCTCTCGGGATTTCGGTTCCTCTTGAGGAACCTCAACTTCATAAGCGGAAATATTTTGAGTTATTCCGCCGACTTCACCGAGAGCGACATTTGTTTTTCGAATATGGTCCAAAAGTGTTGACTTACCGTGGTCGATATGGCCCATCACTACCACCACTGGTGATCTCGTTATTTTTTTGTTTTGATTTTTTTGCATTACTTTACTTGTCCCGTAGTGAGCTAATGCTCTACTACTGGGATAACTTTTAACTTTATGAGCTTTATGACTAGCTCACTTTTGCTTTCGTGAGTACCTCTTTTTCTTCGGCGGAAAGTTCATATGTTGATTTGTTGTTTTTCACCGGTTTGGCAAAGACGCTCATATGTTCACGGGAATATAAACTGGAAATTACCACTCCGTCGCCGTCTTCGTTTAACATGCCAATGGCAAAACTTTGATTACTGCCTTGATCAGAAAAAGGATTGAAGCGAACAGTTTCAATTCCACGAATGCTTTTCTTTAATTTCGCATTTATCACTACGATATCTTTTTCTATGTTTTCTTTTGCCTTATTCAATTTAGCGGTTTCCCGTTCCAATGTTTCTATCGCGCCCTCTAGGTCCCTCGCTTTTTTGCCCAGAAAAAATCGTTTTAAGCGTTTTTCCGTCACAAAAATCCAAACAGCGCCGATAAAAATGGCGAGTCCGGCAAAAGCAAAAAAAGCTATTTGAAGCTTTGTATTCATACACTTTCAATATATACCCGGTAGTGAATTTTAGCAAGGCGCAAATGCGTAATTTCTTTAAAAATTACATTGCTAAAATCTACTAACCGGGTATACTATTTCGATGGCTAAATCAAATAAAGAAACAATGAAAAACAAGGCAATATCAATATATTTAGACTATATGGCTTCAGTTTCGGCAAATCCTAGCTCAATACATCAGCTCGGAGTAGAGGCGAAAAACAAGCTTCAAAGTGCTCGCAAAAAGGTGGCAGGTGTTTTAAACACCAGAATGGAAGAAATAATCTTTACAAGTGGGGGCACGGAAAGCAACAACCTTGCGATACAAGGTGTTGTTTTAGCTTGTCGAGAAAAATTTTTACCGCACATTATTACAACCAATATTGAGCATCCTTCAGTGTTAAAAACTTTTGAAATGCTTCGGGGAAGAAAGTTAGCGGAAGTTTCAATAGTGCCGGTGGAAGAAAATGGCATAGTCGATCCAAGAAAAATAAAAAGGGAAATCAAAAAAAATACAATACTTGTTTCTGTGATGTATGCGAATAACGAAATCGGCACAATTCAGCCGATCAAAGAAATTGCAAAGGAGATCAGGCATTGGAAGAAGAACCTCACCCCTTCGCCCCTCTCCTTAATAAGGAGAGGGGTTGGGGAGAGGTGTATTTTCCCCGTATTCCACACCGATGCAGTGCAGGCGGTGAATTATTTGGATTTAAATGTAGAGACACTCGGGGTAGATCTACTTTCACTTTCCGGTTCAAAAATAGAAGGATCGGGTAGAGTCGGCGTGCTTTACAAAAAGAAAAGTGTATCACTTGCTCCTTTATTTGGTGGGGGAGATCAGGAAACTGGCTTGCGTCCGGGAACGGAAAACTTGCCAGAGATTTTGAAATTTGCCGATGCTTTGGAAGAAGTGCAAGAAATAAAAGAAAAAGAAATAAAAAGACTAACTAAACTCCGTGATTATTTTTTTGCAGAACTCCAAAAAGTGTCAAAGACGGTCTTTGACACTAGATTCATGATAAATGGTGATATAAAAAATAGATTGCCAAATAATGTAAATGTGACTTTTCCAAAAATCCCGAGCGATCTTTTAGTAATAGAATTATCGGAAAAAGGAATTATGACTTCAGCCAAAAGCGCTTGTGAAAGTTCACAAGCTGATGGTTCTTATGTTATTAAAGCTTTGCGTGGAGATGATGACAAAGAAGTCGGTGGAGTGCGTTTTTCCTTTGGCAGACAAACAATTAAAAAAGATATTGATTACACCGTTGAGGCCTTGTCTGCAATTTTGACAAAGTTAAAAAAATGGTATGATTAAAATATGGATATTAAAGACTTAAATAAACCGCAACTCATTTTGTTGGCGGTATTGCTCTCTTTCGTGACTTCAATAGCGACGGGCATAACGACAGTGACTTTAATGCAACAAGCTCCAGCTTCTTTTACTACGCCAGTTAATAATATCATCAAGCAAACGATTGAGAAGATTCAGCAAGTGGAAGGTAAGACGACGGTGCAGACAGTGGTAGTCAAGGAAGAAGATTTAGTAGTGGACGCGATTGCGAAAAATAAATCAGCTGTTTTTACCATAAATAAAGAAACGCAAGATGAAGAATTTAAAACGGTTGAAGTTTCTGCCGGTAGAGGATTTGCAATTTCTACAGACGGTCTACTTGTCGTCGACGCTAATCAAATTCCCGATAAAGGTGTTTATTATGTTAAAAA
>JBBUBO010000057.1:0-3167 GCA_038058205.1 Patescibacteria group bacterium | reverse complement strand
AAAAGCGATAATATCAATACCAGATGAAGGATAATTGGTAATTTTAATTTCCGGCATTTTGTTGGAAACGATAGCGCTGATTATCTTTTGGGAAACAAAAAATTGGTTCTTCCCGGAATTTTCAATTAATTCCAACTTGTAATTAATCTCTTTGACGATAGCATTTGTTTCTGTTGAGAGCATGGGTAAGGGTTCATTTTTTTGTAATTCTAATTTTTGATTTACGGCATTATATTTAGCGCTGGAAACAAAATAGGTCGGCAACATAGAGACAAAACCGACTGCGATAGATAAAGTAAACATAAATAAAAACACGACTAAAATCCGATAGTAAAAAATCTTATTGTTCTTGTCCTTTTCTCCTTTTGGAATTAAATTAATCATAAATAAATATCGGATTAATTATTATCAACATCTTCATCACCCAAGGCGAGTCCGAGCGCAGCCGCAAAAGACAACGCTCTTTTAAAATTTATTTCCGGAATATAATTTTTTGTTTCCAAGATATTTATCCAGACATTCGCTATTTCCACTTTGGTTTTCATGCTGACCGACAGATAATCCGATAGACCTATTAGATTCGAATCACCCCCGCAAAGGATTATTTTTTTAATGGATGGGTTATTTTTCCCCTCTTCGTCTTTATGCGTATGCCAATATAAAAAATGTTTAACTAATTCATCGCGTAAAATAGAAACACTGTTTAAAAGCACGGAGAATATTTCTTTGTTTTCCGTATTGCGCTGAAGACCGTATTTTCTTTTCATTTCTTCCGCTTCTTGATAACTCACCTTAAAATTCTTCGCAATCATGTCATTCAGCATCACCCCGCCAACATCCAGTGTGGAAGTAAACATCACCACTCCGCGAGATACTATGAAAATGCCGGTACGTTTTTCTCCAAAATCCACAATCATATAAGTATCCATATCGCCCTTTTTGACGACTGCGCGATAAATAGCTTGTGGTTCAAGCTCGAAAGATTGGACCGATATTTTAGAATTTTTAAATATATTCAAATAGCTTTCAATTACATTCTTAGATATCGCGGCAACTTGAAGCTCTAGGCTTTGGATATCTTCTTTGATTATTTCATAGTCAAAAATAGCATCAGGGGCTGAAATAGGAATATATTCTTCGAGAGCAAGCTCAATACTTTCCCTAATGCTCAGCAACCCCGTTTTTTCTAAATGAAGTTTAAAAAGATAAACTTGTTCTTCGAGCAGGGAAGCACGCACAGACCTTAAGCCTTCTTCTTTTCGAAGTGAAATTAGAATCGCCTCTATCTGCTTTGGGTCTTTGATCTTACCCGCCTCTACTATTCCGGGCGGGATGTTGCGCTCACCGTGCCGGCCGATCCGGAAACCATTTTTGGTGCTAATAAGTTCTATAAATTTCAATGATTCATCTGAAATGTCTAAGCCGAAAGAAGGCGTTAATAAAAATTTAGGTACAGGAAAAAATCTATTGAATATATTACCAAGCATGTTGATATTATAACAATTCTATATATCTTTAGCTATTTTATTTATTTATTTTTTCCCTCCTTTTGTCGAGACCTTCGGTCTAGGTATCGCTGTAAAATGAGAGCGGCAGCAGAAGCATCCACTCGTCCACTTTTTATTTGTTTCACTTTACTATGTGATTGAGATGGATTTGAGTCTTTTTTACCACTTTTGGATTTTCTCGCCTCAACAGAAGTCAAAAATTCTTTTTGTTTATGAACTGGCAAATTAAATTTTTCCTCCAGTTCTAAAATAAAAACTTCTATTCGCGCCGACAAAGCGTTTAATTTGCCGGAAAAATCCACCGACTCCCCTATTACGATTTCTCCTATCTTTTCTTTTTTTATAATTTCACCAATTTTTGAAAAAGTCTTTTCGTCGTTTAAAATAATTTCTTTTGGAAAAGCCAAAGACCCATTTTCATCCGAAATAGCAAGCCCGATTCTCTTTGTTCCATAATCTATACCCAAAAATCTGCAAGAATTTGTCATAAAGAGATATTAGCATAAAAAATGTTTACTTGAAAAAAGGCTTAAAATAAAGTAAGGTTGGGATACGGAGGGTTCGCCTAATGGTAGGGCAGTAGTCTTGAAAACTACCGGGATAAAACCCTTAGAGGTTCGAGTCCTCTACCCTCCGCACAGAAATTTGTTACAATTAATTTATGAAAAAAGTTTACCAATCATCAGAAATAACAAATGCTCCACTTTCGGGGGCATACGAAATAAATGGTTTTGTGTTTGTTTCCGGACAAATTCACCTAGACGATTCAGGAAATTTATCTGGAGACAATATTGAAGAAAAATTTGAGATAGTACTTTCAAATGTAAAAAAAATACTAGATGAAGCAGAGCTTACGTTAGAAAATGTAGTAAGTGTAAAATTATATTTAGTCAACTTAGATCTACTTCCTAACCTGAATGAAGTTTATAAAAAACACTTCAAACATCCATTTCCAGCACGCACCGCCATTGAGGTGACAGGGTTACCACTGGGGGCAAGTTTAGAAATGGACGTTATCGCTGTCCGAAACTAAGTGGTAAAATCAAATAACGAATGCTATAATTAACTCATGGATAAACTCGAATGGTCGGCTTTGGAGTATGAAGAGCATGAGCGGAATGCTGATTGGTTTTGGGCGCTTGGTGTTATCGTTGTGACGAGTTCTCTCGCATCTATTATTTACGGCAATTATTTTTTTGCAGCATTTCTTATTTTAAGCGGAGTGTTGCTCGGATTTTTTGCGGTAAAAAAACCAGACTTGATAAATTATGAATTAAATGAAAAAGGGTTAAAAATCCGCACTCGACTTTACCCTTATAAAAATATAAAATCTTTTTGGATACAAATAGAAAAAAAGCCGTTGCTCTTCATTAAATCAGGCAGAGTATTTATGCCGATGATTTCAATCCCGATAGATATTTCCTTGGTAGAAGATATTCATTTTATTTTTACTGATAAAAATGTTGTCGAAGAAGAAATGAAAGAACATCTTTCAGAAAAGATTATGGAGTCTTTGGGGTTTTAATTGGTCACAAGTATTTTTCTGCTGAAAAATCTCGCGACCCCGCCTCGCGCCGACGCGCTCCGGCTCACAAAAGTGTAACTTTTGTGCCCTCAGTAGGAATCGAACCTACATCGCAAACTCCGCAAGCTCGCATT
>JBBUBO010000056.1:0-2264 GCA_038058205.1 Patescibacteria group bacterium | reverse complement strand
AACAATATAAAATAAAAACTCTCATCGTTGCCGGCGGAGTCGCTTGCAATAAACACTTACAAAAAGAAATGAAAAAATTCACAAATAAAAAAGTAAAACTTTACTTCCCTGCTCGCGAACTCGCTACGGATAATTCCCTCATGATAGGAATTGCAGGCTACGTGAATTACATTAAAAATAAAAAAAAGGTCCCTAAGCCTGAGACCATCAAAGCTAACGGTAGCCTAAAACTTTAATTTGACTTTACCCTCTTTTTGAGCTAGTATCTATTTAGAAATAGAACACCATGCAACTCTTTTCTTCCTCTAAAAAGGAAAGGAGAATAAAATGTCGCAACAACAAGCTACAATCAGCCCCGAGCGTCAGATTGTCACACAGATGCTCGACAAACTCCAACAAACCTATTTCCGCTTTCCTACTAACGCGGAAATCTTGATGGAGTTTGCAGATCGCGCCAATAGAGGCCAACCCGTAGACGCAGATATACTCGTCGACGAATACACTATCCGTGTCGGAAAGAGGCTCACCAGCCTCTTGGCAAAGTCTACGTTCATGACCGGCATAGGTCGGGTCTACCGAGAACACATGCGTAGCCAAGAGGGTGGCGAGGACCCAGCATCTGGCGAATGCTACGAACCGTAAATGAACAAAACTGAGCAAGGACTCCCCTCGCTCACAAACATCAACCCTATAACCCCAGCCCCACACGTACCTAATAAGTCGGTGGGGCTGTTATTTTTTCTTTATTTTTATGATATTATTGGTCATATGACTGCTGTAAACGAAAAGCTACTCAAACCTTACGACCCGAAAACAACCGAAGAAAAAATATACAAACTCTGGGAAGAGTCTGGTTTTTTTAATCCTGATATTTGCATAGAAAAAGGCGTCACAAAAGAAGACGCAAAACATTTCTCCATCGTACTCCCTCCCCCAAATGTCACGGGCAATTTACATACTGGTCACGCACTCATGCTCGTGATTCAAGACATCATGGTGCGTTATGCGCGAATGAAAGGTTTGAAAACTCTATGGGTCCCTGGCACAGATCACGCAGCAATAGCCACTCAAAGCAAAGTAGAAAAACTTTTAGAAAAAGAAGGTGTAAGGAAAAATGATTTAGGCCGTG
Source organism: Patescibacteria group bacterium (assembly GCA_038058205.1). Lineage (GTDB taxonomy): Bacteria > Patescibacteriota > Minisyncoccia > Phycocordibacterales > UBA9973 > UBA9973. The sequence goes on along the minus strand of JBBUBO010000056.1, from coordinate 1,135 downwards.
AAGAATTTCTAAAACGTGTAGAAAAATTTGCTCAAGAATCTCACGACACGATTGTAAACCAAGCAAAAAAAATGGGCGCTTCTTTGGATTGGTCTCGTGAAGCATTTACTTTAGATGAAAAAAGAAATCTCGCTGTAAAAACTGCTTTTAAAACAATGTATGATGACGGGCTCATTTATCGCGGACACAGAATAGTGAATTGGGATCCAAAAGGTCAGACAGTTATTTCCGATGATGAAACAATTTACGAAGAAAAAAAGGGGAAATTTTATACTTTTAAATATGGCCCATTTGAAATAGGTACAGCACGACCAGAAACAAAATTTGGCGACAAATACGTCGTGATGCATCCAAACGATAAGAGATATGACAAATGGAAACATGGCGATAAGTTAACGATGGAATGGATAAATGGCCCAATAGAAGCAACGGTTATTAAAGATGAAATGATAGACATGGAATTCGGCACAGGCGTAATGACTATCACACCTTGGCATTCACATGAAGATTTTTTACTGGCGGAAAAATATAAATTAGACAAAGAACAAATTATTGATAAACATGGCAAGCTCTTGCCAATCGCGGGTGTTTTTGCAGGCATGAAGATAAGTGAAGCGCGAGACAAAATCGTAGACAAATTAAAAGAAAAAGGATTGCTCGTTTCCATAGATGAAAATTATGTAAATCGCGTCGCCACCGCAGAGCGAACTGGTGGAATGATAGAGCCACAAATCATGCTCCAATGGTTTATCGACGTGAATAAAAAAATAGCGTCACATGGAAATAAATCTCTCAAAGAACTTATGCTTGAACCAGTACGTGAAGGCAAAATAAAAATAATGCCTGTGCATTTTGAAAAAGTTTACTATAATTGGATAGAAAATTTGCGTGATTGGTGTATCAGTAGACAAATATGGTACGGACACAGAATCCCCGTCTGGTATAAAGGTGACGAGATATTTGTTGGCTTGGAAGCACCCGATGGTGATGATTGGACTCAAGACGAAGACACGCTTGATACATGGTTCTCTTCAGGACTTTGGACTTTTTCTACGCTCGGTTGGCCAAACAAAACAAAAGATTTAGAAACTTATCACCCGACAAGTGTGCTGGATACTGGACACGATCTTATCTT
>JBBUBO010000055.1:0-2634 GCA_038058205.1 Patescibacteria group bacterium | reverse complement strand
ACATTGCCGTCGCCTCCCCTTCCATGGTTGGATTCAATGCCAAAATAATTTCTCCCCTGCTGACTGGCTCAACCTTAGCGCCCAAGTATCGAAGCAACTTTAAAATTATGACATTTGTATTGGCCTTGCAAGCATAGTGTATGTGTAATTTTGGATAAGTAATATTTTTTATCAATTCTAAATAATTACGTCTGATGGTTTCAGCTTCATAAACGTATAACGGTGTTCCAAATTTTTTGGCTAAAAATTTAGCAGAAAATTTTCCTAAAAACAATTGATTATTTTTTATATACATTTTATGTAACCCTTTTTAACTAATAATTCAGCTGTTAGTATTCCCCCGCCGCCGGCGCCACGGATAGTATTGTGTGATAAAGCGACACATTTGAAATCAAAAACAGAATCTTCACGAATTCGCCCGACACTAATACCCATACCACCACATAAATCTCTATCAAGTTTTGTTTGTGGTCTATTTTCTTCTGCAAAATAAGTTATGAATGGTTTTGGCGCTGAAGGTAGATTAAATTTTTCTATTGGATTCTTAAAGTTTTTCAAAGCTTTAATAAGTTTTTCTTTTGTAACTTTTTTCCCGAATTTTATATTGATCGTCGCCATATGTCCGTCTGCCACAGGCACACGAATACAAGACGCTGAAATTTCTGGCACATTATTTAAAACAATTTCTTTACCTTTTATTTTTCCAAAAATTTTCTGCGGTTCTTTTTCAGATTTTTCTTCTTCCCCCCCGATATAAGGAATAACATTGTCCACCATTTCCGGCCAAGTTTCAAAAGTTTTTCCTGCGCCCGAGATAGCTTGATATGTAGAGACGATTACTTTAATAGGGTTAAACTCTTTCCAAGCATGAAGCAGTGGAACATAAGATTGCAATGAGCAATTTGGCTTGGTGACGATAAAACCTTTCGTCCAAGCACGATTTTTCTGCTGAACTGGAATAATGTCTAAGTGTTCAGGATTGATCTCCGGGATAATCATCGGTATATCTTTTGTCCAGCGATGCGCAGAATTGTTCGAAACGACAGGGATACCCTTCTTCGCATAGGTTTCTTCAATTTTTTTAATAAAATCTTTATCGGCATCTATAGCTGAAAAAACAAAACTACATTTTTTAGAAAAAATATCTATGTCATCTTCAACAGAATATATAGTGAGAGAACCTAATTTTTTTCCTGCCGATTTTCTAGAAGCTGCAACAACGGTTACTTCAAACCAAGGATGATTTTTTAATAGAGATATAAGGCGTTGCCCTACCATACCCGTCGCTCCCAATATGCCGACTTTGATTTTTTTATTTTTATTTTTTTCCATTGCTTATTTTAGTTCCACTCCCAGAGGGATTAAAAGTATTTTTGACGTATATAGGTATATTCTTTAATACCGCGGGTCTTATGGTTTTTGGATGAATGACTTTCGCGCCATTGTATGCCATTTCTTCTGCTTTTTCGTAAGTTATTTCTGAAATAAGAAGCGCGTTTTTCATTTTTTTTGGATCTTCCGTCATAATGCCGTCTACGTCAGTCCATATTTCAACCACATTTACATCAAGCGCCGCGCCGATCAAAGAAGCGGTATAATCCGAACCTCCTCTTCCTAAGGTAGTGGTAATTCCGTCTTTTGTCGATGCTATAAAGCCTCCAACAACAGAAAGAGCCTTATTTTTAAGGTTTTTAGAGATTAATTTATAGGAATTTTCTATATCTACATTTGCTTCTCCAAAATTATCATCAGTTTTAATGATTGTTCGTGTGTCCATAAATTGCGATGAAATACCGCGACTCTTTATCGCCTCATTTATAATAAAAGATGAAAGCTGTTCTCCATAACTCATGACAGCATCTAAGGCAGAGAGAGAAAGTTCTTGCACTGAAAAAATATTTTTTACTATTTCTTCCAATTCATTGGATTTTTTATTTATTTCCTGCGATACCTTTTTTTTGTTTTTTAAATCAATCAATTCTTTAATAACTTGATTATGCCTCCCACAAATAGCCTTGAAAATTATCTCATATTTAATATCCTTTTTAGATGCAAGGTTGGCAAGTGTTATAAGGTCATCAGTGATGCCACTCAAGGCAGATACAACTATAACCACACCCTCATTATCTTTTAAGGTATCTATTATAATCTCAATAACCTTATTAATATTAGAAGCATGGGCTACTGATGTGCCGCCAAATTTTAATACTTTCATGATTTTTTATAATTTTAAATTTTTCTCAATACTTTTTAACGCTTTTTTAATATTTTGTCTATCACCAAAACTACTCAAACGGAAATATCCTTCTCCCTGCAACCCAAAACCAGACCCCGGGGTACCGACGACATACGCTTCATTTAATAATTTATCGAAAAATTCCCAAGAACTTAAATTGTTCGGTGTTTTCATCCAAAGATATGGAGCATTGTCTCCGCCAAAAACTTTAAAACCCATTTTTACAAGATTTTGTTTTATTATTTTTGCATTCTCCATATAATAAGCAACTAATTTTTTACTTTCTTTTTGCCCGACTAGTGACAAAGCTACAAAGGCCCCCTCTTGCGCAATATTGGATGGACCGTTAAACATCGTCTTCTTTCGTCTTATGCAAAGTCTATTTATTTTACCTTTTT
>JBBUBO010000054.1:0-1496 GCA_038058205.1 Patescibacteria group bacterium | reverse complement strand
TTGCCAATTAGAGATATCAACTCTTTTGCGGTCATTACTATTCTCCTTTCACAATTTGTTTAAATCCCGATTGCCTCAACCATGTATGGATTGAGACCAAAACCTAACCAAGCACTCTCAAGAACATTTGATTCATTTGACCTCTTCACATAAGCAAGTGCAAAGAATCTGGTTTTTGTTCCATCACGAAGCACTCGAAACCATATTTCACCAATACGTTTTCCTGTATTGTCGTGAAATACTTGAACAATCTTCTCTTCTGTTTTTTCTTCTTTAGCTATGTGTAAACCTCTGTGCTTAAGAACAGCTAAGAAGTCTTCATAGCTAATGGTTTTTCCTCTGACTGTCTCTTCTCCCAGTTCTAGTGACATAATTTCCTCCATTTTTTAATTTTCAAAGAACAAAAAACAGCGCTCTTTGCGCTGTTTAGTGAATTCCTTTTGAGTAGAGTAATAAATTAAGAAATCAACAGAATAGCGCAAAAGCAGATGCCTCTACGCCCCACAAAGACTTACTTGATAAATCCCTTGTTTTATCCAGAGTTGTATTTAATTTAAAATTTCTTAATATCATCATACTAGTATGCTAGTATATATAAAAATAAAAAGCAAGGAGGGAAATTGCTTATCTGTGGATAACTATTTTATTTAAATTATTTCAAGATTTTTAAAGTCCTTCTAAAACCTCCTTCTTTTTTACGCATTTCCCGAGAACCACGTGTAACTGTAGCCACCCCTAAATGTAAATCTTCCGCTATAGATTGGTGATGTTCCCCTTTTGCTAAACGCTTCACTATTTGCCAACGTACACTAATATTTTCAAATTCTCTGGGTGTTAAAATATCTCGAACAAAATCAGCTAAAAGCTGTTTGTCTTTTACAATTTTATACATTACCTCTATAACTTCTTTTTTGTATTGATCTATATTGTTTTTCATAATTATTTTTTATTTTTCTTTCTACAACTTCAGCATACTAGTATGCTGAAGGTATTATTAATATAATTTAAAATTAAAAAATTAATAAACCTTTACACCAATTTTTTCACGTACTTCGTCCATTTTAGCTGAAGCGATTTTTTTCGCTTTTTCACCGCCGGCTTTTAATATTACTAAGGCTTTTGGAATGTCTTTAGCAAATTCTTTACGACGCTCACGAAGTGGTGCGATAAACTTTTCTAAATCTTCTATTAAAAGCTCTTTGATTTCTTTGTATTTACCTGCTTTTTCTGCATAAATCTGTTTTAATTCATTTTCATTACGAACGAGTTTGTGTATGGTATAGACATTTTGTGGAAGTTCTCCACTTGAATCCGTAACGATACTCATCACACACTTTTTTATCTCTTCATATTCAGCAAAAAGTGGAATTGTATTTCTATAACTCTTGCTCATCTTACGTCCATCTATTCCGGGAACAACTGCCACTTCTTTCAAAATCATCGGTTCTGGAAGTTTAAAAGTTTCTCCAAAAGTATTATTAAACTTCTGAGCTATA
>JBBUBO010000053.1:0-11080 GCA_038058205.1 Patescibacteria group bacterium | reverse complement strand
ATTGAGGGAAAAAGAGGAGCAGCCGAGATAAAAGGTTTGAAAATAGAAACAGACATTAAAGATGGGATCTATAATATGCTTGGAGATGCTATCTGGCTGAAAGAAGCGGTAAACAATTTGATTGATAACTCTATTAAATATACCAAGCAAGGGAAAATAACTGTGAATTTGGAAGATGGCAATGGGAAAATTAAATTTTCTGTCCAAGACACAGGGCTTGGCATCACCGAAGAAGATAAAAAGAATTTGTTTACCGAAGGCGGACGAGGCAAAGATTCCGTGAGGATCAATGTCGATAGCACCGGCTATGGACTCTATTCAGTCAAACTAATCATCGAAGCGCACAAAGGCCGAGTCTGGGCTGACTCCGAAGGTGAAAACAAAGGCTCCACGTTCTATATTGAATTACCTGCTACTGCTTAAATTTATTTAAAATCAGATAATTTTTTAATTTTTAAAATTAATTTTTGTATATTATTAAGTTCTGCCTCTGTTGCTGTTTTAGCTTTTTCTGGATTTAATTCATTACCATTATTTACAGGCACTAAATGTAAGTGTGCGTGTGGTACACCAAACCCCTCAACTGCCATGCCAACACGCTTAGCACGTGTTGCTTTTTGTAATATTGGAGCTATTTTTTTTGCAGTTAAAAATAATTTTTTAAAATAATCATCAGACATATTAAAAACATCTTCAGTATGAACTTTAGGAATTAACAACGTATGTCCAGAATTAATTGGATTAATATCAAGAAAAGCCAAAAAATCATCATCTTCCCAAACATTAAAAACAGGCACCTCATTATTTATAATATCACAAAAAAGACATTTCATATTATTAATATAACATATTTTTTAATTAAAAAAAGGGCAACCACTATTTGTGGCTACCCCTTTAAAGAAAAAACTGCTTAATATAGCTATTCACCCTATTAACAAAAACAGTGGTGTTAATAGAATGTTTTAAAATTAACACTTGCAAGCTCGTGGGCGCGATCAAGCGGAGTATTCTTCCCGTTGTAGGCGTCTAGGTCTCCCAAGACAACCTGCACAGGAATCCCCGCTTGCTGAAGTCGCAGTGCCCGAAGGATCTGCGACAACGTTCCCATGTGTGGGGTACCGGACAAGCCGAATCCTGTTGTTGCAATGACACGTTCATCAGCGCTTGAGGCGTTGGCGAAACTTGTGCCATTCATGTGACACAACCACTGCCGCTGAAGGTCTTCTTTGGTAAGACTTCCCAAGGAGAATGAGATTGATTCAAACTCCAAAGGGCTGTACCCGAACTCCTTCATAACAGTATCATAATACTGCTGATCAAACACGACTTCATTCATAAATCACCTCCAATGTTATAAAGTTTTCAAAATACTACCTTGGATTGTTTTTCTATTTTTAAGATAGACACCAACAAACCTCCAACTATAAACTATGTTATTTTTGACAAAAATGCAAATAAATTGCATAGACATATTTTAGTTAGTAAGAGACTTTTCAAATAACCATTTTTTAAGTGTACTTCTTAATCTGACTACCTTAGAAGGCGGACGTGGTAAAGAATCAATTAAAATAAATGTGGACTCGACCGGCTATGGACTTTACTCCGTAAAACTAATTATAGAAGCGCACAAAGGGCGTGTTTGGGCCGAATCCGAAGTCGGCAAAGGCGCTACGTTCTATATTGAATTGCCAGTGGCGTAAAAATTTTACTTGACTTCTGTATATACTGGGTATATACTTGGTATATATGTCACAAACAGTCATAAATTTTAAAATAGATTCTAAGTTAAAGAATGAGGCAAAAGAAGTCCTAGACGAAATGGGCTTGAATTTTTCTGTGGCTATTAATGCCTATTTGAGGAAATTAATCACAGAAAAAAGAATAGAGTTCACTGTGCCAGAAATACCAAATGCAAGATTGATAAAGTCATTTAGAGACGCTCGCAAGGAGTATGCAACTGGTAAGATGAAGAGATATAAAACTTTCGAGGAGCTCGAAAAGCATCTTAGGTCTTTAATGGCAAAATGATTGATATATTAACCACTAAAAAATATGATAAATCTTTTACAAAAAAAGATAAGTTTGTTCAGGAAAAAGCGATTGAACGGATTAAAATTTTTACTAAAGACCTGTATAATCCATTACTAAATAATCACGCGCTTACAGGTGAGCACAAAGACAAAAGAAGTTTTAATGTAACCGGGGACTATAGAATTATGTTTTATTACGAAAATAAAAACACGGTTGTTTTGTCAGATATCGGCACTCATACGGAGTTATATGGATAAAAAATTCAAAAATCTTTTTTTAATGTGCAAAGTCGAACTTTGCACACTTTTTATTTCTTAATCTGACCGCCGGCAAGGCGGAGCATAACTTCGCGGGCGGTGTTTCCACTGTTTGTGATAATGACAGAGTTGTCATCAGCAAGAATATACATTATTACGATGTTGTTGTCTGTGTTATGAAGAATCCGCGCGTTTTTATTTTGCACGATGCCGTCTTGAAATTCTTTTGTGAGGAGATATTTTGTCTCTGGAGAAATAGCAATGTCAAAAAATCCATGCAAATCAGAAAACATTTTATTTTCCCAAATGCGGAGAGGATCAAAAACATCAGACAGAGAATTTACTTTCATTAAAATAAAGAAATTCTTTGTCTCCCCATTTACTACCCCTATTAGAAAGTTGTCGCTGACCAAAGCTCTGTCGCCCGGAATAAAATTGCCCTGAATAAATGCGATGAATTTCCTCAAGCCGACAATATTTTTATTATCCGTTAGATAAATACCCTCTACTCCCCCACTCTTTACCTTCGTCGTATTAACTTTATTTAAAACTGTCTGCGCTATCTGGTCTTTTGTTAGATCTTTAACTTCCGTAAAGGTGCTAACATCGTTAAAAATCAGTGGCGTAAACCGCTTTTCCGGCAGAACGGTATTATCTTTTGTTCTAAAGTAAAAAAAAGACAACATGGTCGCAGCCAAGATAATAAGTATAAAACTTACCAACATAAAAAATTTATTTTTCTTCGACTCCGGAGAAAGTTCTTTTTTTAGAATTTCACTTTTTTCTTGTTCACGAATTATTTCTCTAATTGCTCCGCCGGGACTGTTTTCAATCGCTTCCGTCATATCTTCGGCATAAGTTTGTACTATTTTATTTTTTATTTGATTATCGTTTTCCATTGAAAAAATCTTTGTCCGCCTCTTTGATAGACAAACCGATTCTACCTTTTTCTCTATCAACCGATATCACTTTCACAGGCACGATCATACCTTCCTTTATTATATCGGAAACTCGGTCAACACGAAATGGCGCCATCTCAGAGATGTGTACCATGCCATCAGTAGATTCATTGAGTCGAACAAAAGCTCCAAAGTCAGCAATTTTAACTATCTCCCCTTTTAGAATTTCACCTACTTTGAACTCACGGGTCATTTCTTCCACTATTTTCTTCGCCTTCTCGGCAGAATCCCCTTTTCCTGTAAAGTATACTGTTCCATCGTCTTCAATAGTTATCTCTGCGCCACTTCTTTCTTTTATATCTTTAATTGTTTTACCTCCCCCACCGATAACCATACCGATAAGGTCTGGATTTATCTTAATGATTAAAATTTTCGGCGCATTAACAGAAATATTTGCTCTTGGAGCAGGAATTTCTTTCTCAATCCTGTCGATAATGGCAACGCGCGCGACTTTAGACTGCATCATCGCTTCGCCCAAAATTTTTACCGGCACGCCTTCTACTTTCACATCGAGTTGTATTGCCGTCACACCTTCGCGAGTTCCAGCAATTTTAAAATCCATATCACCATGATGGTCTTCCGGACCTTGAATATCGGTTAGAATTTTGTATTTTGGAATTTCCCCCTCTCCTTTATAAGGAGAGGGTTGGGGTGAGGTCGTTTCCAGCATCAGTCCCATAGCGATACCAGCGACGGGTGCTTTGATCGGCACTCCTCCATCCATTAATGCGATTATCGAAGCACAGATGGAAGCTTGAGAAGTGGAACCATTTGAAGCCATCGATTCAGAGACGACACGAATCGTGTATGGAAATTCTGACACAGAAGGCAAGACCATCGCGAGCGCTTTTTCGGCGAGCGCTCCATGCCCGACTTCACGACGATTGGTAAATCCTGCGCGACCGACTTCACCGGACGAATATGGCGGAAAGTTATAATGATGCATAAATCTTTTTTCTACTTTCAATTGCAAACCATCCACGAGGTTTCTGTCTTCTGGTCCGCCGAGCGTCAACACTGAAAGCACATGTGTTCCTCCACGATAAAAAATACCAGAGCCGTGAAGCACAGTAGACACTCCACCAGCTTGTGCATACAAGTCACGAAGTTCATCCATTTTTCTTCCATCAGCGCGCATATTTTCTTCAATTGCTTTTTTGTGCAAGATGTCGTTTTCTGTATCATCAAATAAATTATCTTCTAAAACAAAATCTTCTCTGTCCGGATATTTCTCGGCAACCAAGTTATTCCAAACAGTATGTAATTCATCTATTTTCTTTTTTCCCGCTCCGGCGAAAATGCTATCGGCCATTTTCGGCAGAATGTTCTTATTAAACAACGCTACAGATTCTACGGATATTATTTCTTTTTCTATGACCCTCTTTTCTTTACCAATCTCTTCGACTATTTTCTTTTGAAAATTTTCTAGTTTAGCTATCTCTTCACTCGCTTTCTGTAATGCTTCGGTCAATTCTATTTCACTCGTCTGATGCGCGGAAGCTTCGATCATATTTATATTTCCATTTTTACCGCAGACAGTCATATCAAATTTATATTGTGCATCGTTATTATAAAAACTGTGAGGGGCGTTAATTATTAAATCACTGCCTGCCCCGTAGGAAGTACTCTTTCCTTCGGGGTCGTATTTACCAATTCTTACACAACCGACAGGCCCATTCCAAGGAATATTTGATACAGCAATAGCGAGAGATGCTGCATTTACTGCTAAAATAGTCGGATCATTGTCATCTACAGAGAGCACAGTCACGATGACTTGCACAGCATGACGAATGGATTGTTCAAAAAGCGGACGAAGAGTGCGGTCTATCACTCGGCTCGCAAGTATAGCGTCTTCGGACGGCTTGCCTTCTCTTCGGACATAACGAGAGCCGAGAATTTTCCCCGCCGCGTAAAATTTCTCCACATAGTCCACTGTTAAATTAAAATAGCCTAAACCTTTTTGTTTGTCGTGCGACATACAAACAGTCGCAAGGACTATCGTCTCGCCATATTTAAGCATCACCGAACCGTGCGCTTGCTCTGCTAAATCTGTGAAAATAGCAGTTAAAATTTTTCCACCAATTTCTACATTATATTCTTTTTTTTGCATACAATTATTTTAGTTTGTGTCCAGACTACAGTGTTGTTCCAGTTGAACGGGAACACTACTTTATGTCTAAACGCAAACCCGATTAACTATTAAAATCTAAAAAAGCTATGATTATCATAGCATTTTTAGACCAAAAGGCAAGAATTATTAAAAAAGTTCAGAGTGACTACCTATATCAAATAACACCAAAACAAGTTCTTGATTTTTTATATAATATATTAAGAGAATATCACCTTTTACATGACACTCATGAAAACCATCAAAACTACCATGCAAAAGATGATCTTGGTATTTTGCAGTAAGTTTTCCTCCAGAGGCTAAAATATTTATTACAAATTCAATTTCTTCCCTTCTAATTTTTCCAGAATGAATTACTTTCTTAAAAGACTTTTGAAATCTTTTTGTATAATGCTTGTGATACATATTTATTTTCCAGCTTCTAAATCATCAAACATCTCTTTAGTGGAAGAATATCCCTTACTATGTTTTATAGCCCACTCAGCTTCTTTCTCATACTTCGCAAGCATCTTCGGAGTGTACTTGTGCATAAAACCAAAAGGACAAATGTAAGTAACATTTTTAGGATTCATCTCTTTAGCTAATAAAAATTTAATCCCCGAAGATAAATCTAGCCCCATGCTTTTAAATACTTTCTGGGCTTTATTTTTAGTAGACGAGTCTATTCTAATTTGCATTGTTGTATTCATAATAAAAATATATACCTTTGTAATGACAATGTCAATACATAACTTATTATATATAAAACAGAAAGACCTCGAGAGAAGCAGAGCTTTCACGAGGTCTGACGAACCTCGTGGTTCGTACTTGTTTATTAAACAAGATTTGATGTTTATATTAAGAATCACTTACCTAAGAGCCTCCGCGCCCCACAAAAAATTGGCGCGGAGGCTCAAGGATTCAAGAAAGACAAGCCCTCAAGGATTCCAGGATCAGAACTTCCGGGAGGCACCAACACCGACGCTGTCGTTCCGGACACCAACCCAGCGGTTGACATTGAGACCGTCCTCGCCGAAGTAACCGACGCCCGAGACGCGACCCGCACTGGCCTTGTCGGTCTTCACGGTCCGCTCCTTGCACGCAGCCCAGCGGTTCGGATTGCACCGCTTGCCGGTGCGACGATAGACGAGGATGTCTTTCGTCACTTCCGCGATGGTGCTCGGGACCTCATACTCAGGTGGCAACATCGCCACCTGCTCTTCGGGCGTGCTGCTCGTCGAGCCGGGAACGATTTCCCGGAGCATGATGTAGAGGCGCGGCTCGAGCGTGACGACGTCCGTATGCGGCTGCCCCACATGCCACGGATCATTCGCGAAGTAGAACTTCAGCTGTCCGTCCGCGGGGTGCAGTTCGAGCCACTTCGCGACCGTCAGGGGCTCGCCGTTGATCGCCGGCATTCCCATGAATGCGAAGTGGGTGTCCTTCACGAACTTGCCCTTGTTGAAGGGGCACGGTCCGTTCAGAACATCTTCGACCTCGGGGCTCAACTTCTGTGCTGGGCCGTAGTAACTCGCCCAGTCTGCTTCGCTGAAGATTCGAACCCGTAGGTCTTGCTGCGCTGTGGTTGTCATGACTTTTCCTTTTCTACTTGCCAGATTCGCCCTGGCTTTTGTTGCGGCTAGCCTCTGTCTAGAGACGAGCTTTTTAGGTCCTATATTTAAGGCTCAAAAAGCTCGTCTCTGTAAGTAATTCTTGTTAAAGAACGTTCAAAATACTATTACGTAGTATAACATACAACATCCTATTTTGTCAACTTTTTTTAAATTATGTTTTTATTTTACTCCAAGTAAATATTTTCTAGGATTTTCGGAGAGGTCGAGGAAGTCATCTGCAGCTTCGCGCAGTTTTGAAGAAGTTGATTGACCGAAAGAAACGACTTCGACTTGAGTACCAGTATAATTTTGTAAATATTCTACGAGAGGAACAAAGTCTCCATCGCCGGAAACGAGAATAACAGTATCAAGCCTGTTCGCCATACGCATCGCGTCCACCGTCAAACCCACATCCCAGTCTCCTTTTTTTGTGCCAGTGTGAAACACTTGTAAATCTTTTGTTTTAGTTTCAATACCGAGTTTAGTTAACGCTTCAAAAAAATTCTTTTCGTCTCCTGCTTCCGTCGTGATGACATAAGCGATGGCGCGCACGAGTTTTCTGCCAGCCACAGCATCTTTCAAAACCGCGCCGAAATTCACTCGCATTTTGTATAAATTGCGGGCCGAGTGATACAAATTTTGCGTATCAATAAAAACCCCAACTCTTTGTTCTTTATGTTTTATTACTGTCATATATATAAGTATAGCAGACTTTTAGACAAGCTCTATCTTCTTCATCAGAGCGTTGTAACGAGTCTTGTTTGTTCGTTCTAAATATTTCAAATGAGTGCGTCTATCAGCCACCATCTTGATAAGGCCCCTACGGGAATGATTATCTTTTTTATGTTTCTTTAAATGTTTTGCCAATTCATCAATCGCGGCAGATATAACAGCCACCTGAACCTCAGGAGAACCTGTGTCCTTGTCATGAACCTGATTTTTCTTGATAATTGTTTGTTTTTTCTTCGTTGCTAACATGTCTAAATATTAGCACAAAACCCCAAAAAATGCAAGGGCTTAAATTTATGAAGAATTTGTTGTTTAGAAAGCCTTGCGCAGGAGATTAGAAAATAAATGAGGTATTCCGAATATTATTTTCTTGATCGACGAGCAGTTCGCTGGCAAAGCTTTACCAGATAGATTGCTTTATAAACAACAAATTCTGAATAAATGTTAGAATATGGTCATGGCATCACTGAAACAGCTCAAAACTCAATTTTTGGAATATATTGAAATAGAAAAAGGCCGCGCGTTGAAAACAGTGGAAAATTATGATCATTACCTCACTCGCTTTTTGCAATTTATAAAAAACGACAATCCGGAAAAAATAAATGACAATGTCATCAGAGAATTTCGTCTCTGGTTAAACCGCCAAAGTACTGGAAACAATAGAGCCACCGGGGAAACTTTATCTAAAAAAACTCAAAATTATTATTTGATTGCTATTCGCGCATTTTTAAAATATTTAGCGCGACAAGATGTGAAGTCTATGTCCCCCGAACGCATTGAGCTCGCAAAAGTTTCTGAAAGATCTCTCGACCTCATCACAAATGAAGAATTAGAAAGACTTTTAAAATCTCCAAAAAGTAACGACATAAAAGATTTGCGTGATAAAGCAATATTAGAACTTCTTTTTTCTACCGGCCTGCGTGTTTCAGAATTGTGCTCTTTAAATAATGATATAAATTTACGTTCAGACGAACTTTCTATCCGTGGAAAAGGCGGAAAAGTGCGAGTTGTTTTCATTTCGGATAACGCGAGAAATGCTGTAAAAAAATATTTGACAGCACGCAAAGATATGAGTGATGCGCTTTTTGTGCAAATAGAACCCGCCGACGCTAAAGCTTTGGCGGGCAAGAATGAAATTGTAAAAGATTTAAAACCTCTTAGTCGTAGATCAGTAGAAAGAATCGTAAAACAACACGCCATCAAAGCAGGAATTTCTAAAAAAGTTACTCCGCACGTAATGCGTCATCTATTCGCTACGGATTTGCTAAGTAATGGCGCTGACCTTCGTTCGGTCCAGTCTCTTCTCGGCCACTCTAGTATCATCACTACGCAAATATATACTCATGTGACAGACAAACACTTGAGAGATATTCATAAAAGATTTCATAATCGTAAATAATAAAAAGCCTGCCCCGTACCAAGTTCTGCTTTGGTTCGGGGTTTCATAATAAAAAGTAGCCTTTCCCTTGGAATTGCAAAATCTTATTTATGTGGTATACTACAAATAGAGTAGTAAATGCAATTCACTTCATTCGACGATAGGGATCGAAGAATGAAAAAGCTCACCGCAAAACAGGAGCGCACCTTGCTCCACGAAGCGTCGCAGAGAACCGGATTTTCCATCAACCAACTTGGTTGGAAAAACCGAAAGATTCACTGGTTGTCCAGGAACATCCCAGTAGCCTGGGTATTCGAGGGACAGCTCGTATGCCAGAATCCCACAAGAGGAGTAAGAACTAGAATCACGAAGCATGCAAGAAAAACCGACCCAAGGTGCATCAAGCAGATGCCCCAACGCAAACACTAGAGGCACCCATAGACCTCCTCACCACGTGTGAGGGGGTCGTTTTATTTATGTTACAATAACCAAATGCGAATTATCAATTGGAACACAAATGGCCTGCGAGCGACAGCCAAACAAGGACACCTCGCGCCCCTATTTAAAAAACATCAGCCGGATATTTTATGTCTGCAAGAAACAAAAGCAGAATCGGAACAACTTCCAGAAGATGTGCGCAATGTTCCAGAATATTTTTCTTTTTTTTCTCATCCAAAAACTAAAAAAGGTTACAGTGGCGTTGCTATTTACTCAAAAATAAAACCAGATAAAGTAGAATACGGAATTGGAGTTAAAAAATTAGACCAAGAAGGAAGAATCATTGTTGCCCACTTTAAGAACTTTATGAACTTGAAGAACTTGGTACTAATTAATGGCTATTTTCCAAATGGCGGACAAGGTCCAGACAGACTCAAATATAAACTGGAATTTTATGATGCTTTTTTAAAATTTATTTTAAAACTGCGTAAGAATGGAGAAAATGTTATTTTCTGTGGTGACATAAACACTGCGCATACAGCCATAGACCTCGCTCGACCGAAAGAAAACGAAGAAAACACCGGCTTCTTGCCCATCGAGCGCGCGTGGATTGATAAAGTAGTAAAAAATAATTTTGTGGACGTTTGGAGAAATTTTAATCCAAACAAAAAAGAAGTTTACACGTATTGGGACCAAAAAACTCGCGCCCGAAACCGCAATGTCGGCTGGAGAATTGATTATTTTTTTACAGACAAAAAAATTCTGCCAAAAATTAAAAAAACTGGCACATTAAATGACTATCAAGGCTCCGACCACTGCCCTATTTGGTTGGAAATGTAAGGAAATGAATCCCGTTAGAAGTCCCCTAGTTAATTAAAGTTACAGAAAATGTTATACTAAGCTCGTGTTTTATAGTCGTTATTAATAAATTTAACTACGTCCCGTTAGAGATCGCGAGGGCTCACAGCGGACCCTCTATCTCTAACGGGACTACTTCTAACGGGATGAACCACTCAAGACTAGACCAGCTCGCAGATAGTATTTTTGCCATCGTAATGACAATCCTTGTTTTCCAAATACAAGTTCCAGCTATTTGGGGACAAATAAGTAACAATGAACTTTGGTCAGAAATTCAAAAATTACTTCCTGTTTTATTATCTTATATTTTGAGTTTCGCGCTTTTATTTACTTACTGGCGCGCGCATCATTTCTTTGTTTCTGTTTACGCTAAAACAATAGATGCAAAACTTACAAATATAAACGCTATATTTTTCATGCTAATTAGTTTGATCCCTTTTTCTGCGAGCATCCTCGGAAGATTTAGTGCAAATGAATTATCCGTCGTTATTTTTGGCACACACATTATATTAATCGGTTTAGTTTTGTATTGGATGCGTAGATATGTCCTCTATTCTCCACACATAGAAAATCCAGAAATAAGTAAAAGAGAAATTCACGGCAGTACTGTCCGAACTCTCGCTCCCATATTTTTTGCACTTATCGCTATTCCACTTTCTTTTTACAGTATAAATCTTTCTATTGTTTTATTTACGCTCGCCGTCATCTTT
>JBBUBO010000052.1:0-8253 GCA_038058205.1 Patescibacteria group bacterium | reverse complement strand
TTTTTGTAAAACTTAAGATTTTTATAAGGCAACAAAATATATTGATTTTATTTTGGTAAAGTTGCCAGTAATTGGAAATTTGACGAAAGAATTAAACACTGCCCGCACGGCGCGGACGATGGCTTCGCTTTTATCTGCCGGAGTTTCTATAACTCGAGCAACGGAGATAACCCAAGATGTGGTGCAAAATAGTTATTATAAAAATATTTTAAATGAAGCAAAGATCGCGATTGAAAAAGGAGCTCCGTTTTCACAAGTCTTTGAAATGCATCCGGAATTTTATCCAGTGATGATGTCCGAGATGGTCCAAGTTGGGGAAGAGACGGGAAAACTTTCAGAAATGTTACTTCAAATTGCATTGTTTTATGAAGAAGAAATAGAAAATGCGACCAAAAATCTCTCCACAATTATTGAGCCACTTTTGATGATTGTTATCGGCGCCGGTGTTGGATTTTTTGCTATTTCAATGATTTCACCGCTTTACTCGATATTAGGAAATATAAATTAATAAATCCCGTTAGAGATTATAATAAATAACTTACTATTAAATGTTTAATATAATAAATAAAAACAAGAATATCTCTAACGGGAGGACAAATTTCTATCAAAAAGGAATAACAATAATGGAAGTATTGATATTGGTCGCAGTTTTGGGATTGATAGTTTTAATTGTTCTTCCGCAGTTTTCTAAAATCAGAGAAAATCAAGTTTTAAAAAATGCAGTTGGCGATGTTTTGTCTTCAATAAATAAAGCGCGAGGGCAGACACTTTCTTCTCTTGACTCGTCGGAATATGGAGTGCATTTTCAGGCCAACAAAGTTATAATTTTTAAAGGCACAGCTTATTCAGCCATATCTCCAGACAATGAAATGGTTAATATAGTAACACCTGCAAGTATTTCCAACATCTCTTTGTCGGGTGGCGGAAGCGATGTTTATTTTAGTCGTCTTTTAGGAGCTCCGAGTAAAACAGGAACAGTGACTATCTCTTCTACCTCATACAATAGAATTATTACAATTTCTGCCACTGGAGTAGCAAGCTCAAATTGATATGAATTATTTTTTAAAAATTAAAAAAGCCTACCCGCCGACGAGGCGGGGGTTTCTAATGGTGGAAGTATTGGTGGCTGTTTCTATTATTTCTGTTTCTATTTTAGGGGCTATGGCCGTCACTCAAAAATCCGTTTACATTTCCCGCCAGGCTGTGCACGCGAATCAAGCCACATTTTTATTAGAAGAAGGCGCAGAGATAGTTCGAATTTTGCGAGACACTAATTGGAGTAATGTTTCTGGTTTAACTGCTGGAACTATTTATTATCCGATTTTTACTGGAGGTGCCTGGACTTTGTCGACTACGCCGAATACGGTCGGTATTTTTACTCGCAAGGTAGTCATATCTAATGTAAATCGTGACAATACCACAAAAGATATTTCGATTACCGGCACGAATGATCCATTGACAAAATTATTTACCATTACTGTGTTTTGGAGTGAGGGGGGAGTGACTATTACCAAAACTTTGCCATTTTATATAATAGATATTTTTTCATGATTAAATTAAATAAAAATGGTTATGCCATCTTGGAACTTCTTTTTTATATTACTTTTTTTAGTATTATGGTTTTATTGGTTATTAATTCTATGGTGACGATGGCGAAAAGCTTTAGAGAGACTTCCATTTATGGAGAATTCGTCCAAAGTGGATCTATTATGGAAAGAATAGTTAGGGAAATACGAGCTTCTAACGGAGTGGTGTCTGTTTCTGCTACCAACCTGAAGCTCAGTACTAAAGATGCTGGCGGAATAGATAAAACAATAGAATTTTTTTTATCTGGAACAGATATCCAATTTTTAGAAAACGATGTTTTGACTGGAAATTTAAATACACCGAACATCGTGGTGACCGCCCTTTCATTTACTCAAATCACTACTCCTAAAGGAAAAGCGATTAAAATAACTCTGTCTCTACGTTCCACTAATGACAAATTAAATCGTGTTCAAGATTTTTACGATACGATAGTATTACGAGGAGATTACTAATCCGCCAAAATTTTCTACATAGATTAAAGTAAAACATTAAAAAGATATTATATTAAAAAATTTAGGCGGATAAATTATGAAAAGACAAGCAAGAAGAAAAATTAATAATCAAAGTGGAGCGGCGATGCTCATTTCTGTTGTTTTTTTTCTTTTTACTTCACTTGCGATTATTTCCGGGCTGGTGACACCCACAGTTCGCGAGTTTAGAACTGCCAATGTCAACTTGAATTCCAAGCAATCATATTTCTTGGCAGAGTCGGGGAGCGAGGATGCATTTTACCGAATACGAAAAAATATGACGATAGGGACAAGTGAAACAATCACCCTAGGATCCAATACAGAAACCACGACCATTACTTCTATTTCTAGTAGTTTAAAACATATCGTTTCTCTTGGAAGTGTGTCTAGTTACGAACGTAAATCAGACCTTATGCTTTCCACGGGAGCTGGTGTTGCATTTAGCTATGGTGTGCAAATTGGTGATGGAGGATTAGAGATGGAGTCTAATTCAAGAGTGAATGGTAATGCTTATTCAAATGGTAGCATTCTCGGAGCAAATGGCGCAGTGATTACTAATTCAGCCGTAGTGGCTGATGCGACCGGGAAAATTAGTTTTGTTACCGTAAATGGCAATGCTACCGGGCACTTTTTGGAAGACATTACCGTTGGTGGAAATTCTAATTCGGTAAGTTTGTTGCGAGCGACGGTGGGTGGCAATGCTGTGAGTGATAGTGTTTCTACTTGTACTATACACGGGAGCGCTATTTATGATACCAAAACTAGCTGTACTATTACCGGTGCGCAAACTACACCAAATTCAACAACTTTTGTTGACCCAGTAAATATACCTTTGCCGATTACCGCTTCGCAGATTACTGGTTTTGAAAATGACGCAGTTGCTGGAGGAACAGTAGGTAGCCAAAGTATTTCGGGTAATGTATCCTTAGGTCCTAAAAAAATAGATGGTAATTTAACCGTTGAGAACAATGCCACGCTCATCATTACCGGTACTGTGTGGGTAACTGGAACTATCAGTGTTAATAATAATGCTACTGTTAAATTGTCCCCGAATTATGGTGGCGCAAGTGGAATTCTCATGGCTGGCGTTGCGGGTGATAGCGTCAAAGGTCAAATAAATCTTTTCAACAATGTCAACCTTTTAGGTTCGGGTACCGCGGGTAGTTACTTGCTTGTTTTATCTCAAAGGAATAATGCCACGAGTACCGCTATTGATCTTTCGAACAATGTTGCTGGCGCTATCTTTTATGCGGGAACTGGGGTAATTAATCTTTCTAATAATGCTGCAACCAAGGAAATTACTGCGTATAAATTGCATTTAAACAGCAACACTACCGTGAATTATGAATCGGGGTTGGCCAATACTAATTTTTCTAGTGGGCCGTCCGTTTCGTGGAATGTGTTGACATGGAAAGAGGCTCCATAAATGGCATTAGGAGGATATGTTATAATGTTTATATGAAGAAGATCATAGTCGGCAATTGGAAAATGAATCCAGCGTCTTTAAAAGAAGCTGAAAAGTTATTTGCCAATATAGCTAAATCTCTTTCCGGAGCTAAAAAAACAGATATTGTTATTTGTCCACCGTTTTTGTATATAGAGAAATTAAAAAAACTTTCTCGCAAAATAATTTTAGGCGCGCAAGATGCTTACGGTAAAGATGTCGGGGCTTTTACTGGTGAAGTTTCGCCACTAATGTTGTATAACCTTGGTGTACGATATGTCATTCTGGGCCATTCAGAGAGGCGAGCGCTTGGTGAAGATAATGAAGTAGTAAATAAAAAAATAAAAGCTTCACTTACCGTCGGACTTTCACCGATACTGTGCGTGGGAGAGAGTGAGCGTGACGAAAATCACAGCTATTTTAATCTGATAAAAACACAGCTTGAAGAATGCCTCGCGGGAATTTCTAAAAATTCAATTTCTAAAATAATTATTGCTTATGAACCTGTCTGGGCCATCTCTAGTACTCCCGACCGCAGGGATGCGACTGCTTCGGATTCCCTAGAGATGTCTATTTATATTCGCAAAGTATTGGCTGATAAGTTTGGTTCGGATGCCCATGAAGTCAGGATTATTTACGGTGGTTCGGTCAATGAAAAAGATGCGTTGGAGTTTCTAAAACACGGAGAAGTAGATGGACTTTTGGTCGGACGAGCAAGTTTGGATGTAAAGAAATTTACGGAAATTGTGAAAATATGCGAAACATTAAGTTAATAAAAAATTTAAAAGGCCTGACTGTGCTTTTGCGGGTGGATTTTAATGTGCCTATTGTGGATGGAAAAGTGGAAGACGATTTTCGTATAGTAAAAACCTTGCCGACAATAAAATTTTTACAAAAAAAGGGTGCCAAAGTAGTTTTGATTGCGCATTTAGGTAAAGGTGGAGAAAGTTTGGCTCCTGTAGCAAAAGCTTTAAATAAATTTATTAAAACAAAATTTGTGCCGGATATTATAGGTGTTGAAGCACAAAATGCGGTCAAGGAGATGAAAAATGGGGAAGTGTTGTTGCTAGAAAATCTGCGTAATGACGCTGGTGAAGAAGAAAACAGTAAATTGTTTGCAATGAATTTGGCGCGACTTGCCGATATTTATGTGAATGAGGCTTTTTCTGTTTCTCATCGTAAAGATGCGTCTATCGTGCTTTTACCGGAGCTAATGCCAGCTTATGCAGGGCTTCAGCTTGAAGAAGAAGTTAAAAATCTTTCTCACGCTTTTAATAAAACGCTCCACCCCTTTTTATTTATTCTAGCGGGTGCGAAGTTTTCTACTAAAATTCCTTTAATTAAAAAATATTTAAAACTCGCAGACCATGTTTTTATTGGTGGAGCATTATTAAATGACTTTTTAAAAGCGGAAGGATTAAATGTCGGGAAGTCACTTGTGGATGATGAGAATTATCATCTTGAAAAATTTTTGAAAAATAAAAAATTAATCTTGCCGACGGATGTTGTAGTCTATGCAGATGGTAAATTAGAAAATAAAAAAGTAAATCATTTAGATAAGAAAGATAATATTTTAGATGTGGGTAGTGAGTCTGTAGAAAATCTCGCACCAATTATTAAAAAATCAAAACTCATCATCTGGAATGGACCACTTGGAAAATACGAAGATGGCGGAGGAATTGCCACAGAAAAAGTTTTGAAACTCGTCGCATCTTCAAAAGCGAAAAGCATCATCGGCGGGGGAGATACTGTTTCCATAATCTCCGAGATGAAAATGGAAGATAAATTTACTTTTGTTTCAACGGGTGGCGGAGCCACGTTAGATTTTCTCGTAGATGGCACCTTGGTTGGCATTAAAGCTCTAGGTTAGTTTCAGGTTTATTAATATTGATAATGCATAATGATGACGGCCGTTACTATTACGCTATTAAAATAAAATTTAAATTTATTTTTTCTACTAACTTCTACATATGTTCGAGATAGTAGAATTTTTATTCGAGAGCTGAAATTAATTTCTGGGCTACTTCTTTTGCTTCGTTATCTTTGTATTTTTTGGTCGGATGTAAAGGGAAATCATCATTTAGAAATCTTGGAATTAAATGTATATGAAAATGTGCTACATCTTTACCGACGACAGAAACTTGTACGTAATTACAACCCAAAGCTTTTACCATACCCAGCATTATTTTTTTAGTTAATTGGAAAATTTCAGAAATTGTTTCGTCATCTGCTTCTTGCATCCATACGACATGTTTTTTAGGAATAATTAAGGTGTGTCCTTCATTAACTGGATTAATATCTAAAAAAGCGACGAAATTTTCATCTTCATAAAATCTATCATGTGGTATTTCTGCTCGTCCTATTTTACAAAAAATACAGTCGTTATTCATACATTGCATTATATGCTAAAATTGCACTTATGCAAAAGTACGGAGAATTATTACGGATGCTTTTAGAAAAAAGAGGAATAATTGATGAAAAACAATCTGATATTTTTTTAAACCCAAATTATGAGCGAGATATGCACGACCCTTTTTTAATGCGCGATATGGAGCGTGCATGCGTGAGACTTTTTACGGCAATAGAAAATAAAGAAAAAATAGTTATCTATTCAGATTATGATTGTGATGGAATACCGGGGGCAGTGATAATGCAGGATTTGTTGAAGCTCGTCGGTTATAAAAATTACGAAGTTTATATACCACAGAGAAATTCTGAAGGTTATGGCTTGAACATGGAAGCGATAGAGCAGTTTGCAAAAGTAAATGTAAAACTTTTAATAACGATAGACCTCGGTATTACAGCTATTGCAGAAGTGGCTCAAGCAGAAGTGGATGGCATTGATGTGATAATTACAGACCATCATATTCCGCATGCGGAATTACCAAGATCTTATTCAATTTTAAATCCAAAAGTAGATAATTATCCAGAGAAAATGCTTTGTGGGGCGGGGGTGGGGTTTAAATTTGCTCAAGGATTTTTAAAAAAGTACGGAGAGTTTTATAAAGTAAGAGCTGGCGCAGAAAAATGGATGCTCGATATGGCAGGCCTCGCGACTTTGTCCGACATGGTGCCACTGGTGGGAGAGAATAGGGTGATAGCGTATTATGGAATGAAAGTTTTACGTAAATCTCCACGTCCAGGTTTGCAAAAATTATTGGCGCAAATGAAAATCGAGCAGAAATTTTTATCTGAAGATGATATTGGTTTTATGATTACACCCAGATTAAATGCGGCGTCTCGTATGGATGACCCGATGCGTGCTTTTGAATTGCTTTCGACAGATGATGTGGTGCAAGCGGGGATGCTCGCGAGTCATTTAACTAAAATAAATGATGAGAGGAAGACAATCGTAACGAGTATTATGCGCACAGTAAATAAAAAGCTCGACGCATACGCGCACAAAGAAGTGATAGTAATTGGAGATCCGAGTTGGCGAGTGGGAATCTTGGGCCTTGTTGCAGGGAAAGTTTCTGATCAATATAAAAAACCGGTGTTTGTGTGGGGTAAAGATGAGAATGATTGTATTAAAGGTTCTTGTAGGAGTGATGGCTCTGTGTCAGTAGTAGAGTTAATGACAGAAACTAAAGATTATTTTTTAGAATTTGGTGGACATGAATTGGCGGGAGGTTTTACCGTTCACAATGACAAGATTCATTTTCTAGAAGATGCATTATCTACAACTTTTAATAAAATTAAAAAACTTATTCGAGGAGATGAAGAAGAAACAAATTATGATGTTAAGTCTAGTTTGGATTTAATAAATATGAAAAATTGGAAAGAGGTAGAAAAGCTCGCGCCTTTTGGTTTTGGAAATCTGAAACCTATTTTGTGTTTTTCAAATATAAAAATAGAAAAGATAAAAAAGTTCGGCAAAAATGGCTCTGGAGAGCATTTGGAAATAATTTTTTCTGACAGTACAGGTAGAGCGAAAGCAATTTCTTTTTTCTCTGGTTTGGATTCTTTTGCGAAAACTTTAGTGGAAGGTTTAAACGTTGATTTATTAGCTACTTTTGACCTGTCTAGGTTTCGTGGCAAAGAAGAGTTAAGATTAAGAATCGAAGATATCTTATGAGTAAAGATAAAATAATAATTTATACAGATGGTGCGGCGAAGGGGAATCCAGGAAAGGCTGGATGGGGAGCGGTATTTATTGTTGGGAAAAAAGTTTTTGAAATTGGTGGAGGAGTGGCTCATGCGACGAATAACATTATGGAACTTACTGCGCCTATAGAAGCTTTTAAATATATTAAGAAAAATAAATTAGAAGGAGGGGTAGAAGTAGTTTCTGATTCTAAATATGTAATTTTAGGAATTACTGAATGGGTGTATGGTTGGATGAAAAATAATTGGCGTAATGCAGTTAAAAAACCGGTAATGAATCGGGAACTTTGGGAAGAATTGTATAAACTTAATGTGCAATTGAAACCAAAATGGACTTATGTCAAAGGACACAATGAACACGAGCACAATGACCGCGCAGACTTGATTGCGACAAGTTTCGCCGAAGGTAATCCAGTAATACTTAAAAATAGAAAGTAAGTTAAATGCGGGATAGAATTTTCTATTCAATCTGTTTTGGATTTATCTTTGGAGTATTTTTGAGTTCTTTTGTTTTTGTAGATTCTTATCTAAGTATTTTATTTGGTTTTATTTTTTTTGCTTTAATCCTATTTTTTACTCTAATCTCTAAAAATAATTTAGGAATTATATTTTCTATTTTTGTATTTACTCTCTGTCTGGGGATTTTTA
>JBBUBO010000051.1:0-3910 GCA_038058205.1 Patescibacteria group bacterium | reverse complement strand
AGTTTTCATAGTAAGAGTTTGAAGCGCTTGAAAAATAGGAGAAATGGCTATGTGACGGGATAAAATTTCAATCGATCCTCGCAAACGCTTATCTAATACTTGCAATTCAGTTATTTTGGAAGGCTCAAAGCGATTCTTTGCCAAATTTAAATCATTTTCCATCTTGGCTATATTCTTGACCAAAACCCCCTTGTAAAAATAAAGTCCAACACTTGCGAGAAGTACTGTGAATAAAATAAAAATAGAAACAACGGTAAAAAAACCAACAGCATGATGGACAGTAGCGCGCTCTTCTACTATTGGTTTTTTGGGTATAAATGATGTTTGGAAATTTGGTTCCATTGTGTGCGACGATACGCTATTTAATTATATTACAAAAACAATCACAAGTGAAATAAATTGTGTATAACTTTTATTTATTGGAGCTTGCGTAAAGCTAAACCGAGAGCAACAGCAAACTCGGGACCCATCGTTTCAAGCACTTTATCCAAAAATGCCGGCGCATTTACTTTGGAAAATGGATGCCCAACCTCTATTTCAGAGCGGAAATTATTTGTCGCCACTTCGTTTAGTCCTTTTAGGAGAGATCCGCCACCAGTAAATATAACTTTACTGATAGTTCGATTGTATTTTTTTTCATAACCTAAAAGAACGTTATTCGTTTCCGAAAAGATATAATCCAAATGAACTTTGATAATGTCCGGCAGGCTTTTTTCAGCTCCGTTGCCAAAAAGACCGAATTCTTTTTTCATTTTCTCTGCTTCAGAGAAAGGAATATTCAAAGATTTGGAAATCGAATCGGAAATATCAGCCCCTCCTCTGTCTATCGTGTGATAATTTTTCACCATTCCGAATTCGACGATCGAAAGCTTGGTGCGCGAAGCGCCAAAATCTATCAACAATACCGGGGAAAGCTCGTGTTCGAAATTCGCTCTGATGGAAGAAAAAATTTCAATTTCAAAAAAAGAAGCGGAAAGCGAACATTCTGAAACAATTGAGCGATATTTGGAAATAGCATCATTTTGAGTCGCGACGACCAATACATTTATTTTTTCTGTAGATTTTTGTGAAGTATCTGCATTATTGGTTGAATTCATCTCCTCAAAAGAAGATTCTTTTTTAGGCAAAATAAAATAATCAATAGAAACTTCATTGATCGGAACTGGAATATATTTGCGAGCTTCAGTGGAGACGATTTCTCCCATCTTTCCTTCTTCGGCTTGAGACGGAAGCTCAATAACAAAAATCAAACTTGACTGCACTGGGATAGAAAATGCCCCAGTAGAAATACTGACTCCGGATTGTTTCAAAACTTCCTTGAGAGCTTCCGCTAATTTTTCCACCGGCAGATTTGTGACCCTGCCAACATCGATCCCCGCATAAGGACCAAGAGATATTGCCCCATAAGTCTCGAGGATTGCTTTGCCCCCTTTTTTTTTGATTTCTACTACCTTGATAGCCGAAGAACCGATATCAATACCGAGGGCGTTCGTCTCTCCGCCGCTTGCAATCTTTCCTATACTGCTGAATCTAGAAAAAATGTTTTTAAATGGGTTAATCATTTATGTTAACATTATATCATAATGGGTTTTTTAAACACTATTAAGAATATTACCCTAAATACAATATTCCCTGTAAAGTGCTTGTCCTGTGGAGTATCGGGTTATGATTTATGTATAAATTGCCTGGGGGACTTTCCTAATGCTTCTCGAGAAACCGTTAACTGGATTTTCCCTGTTTATGATTACCGCCATCCTCCAATTAAAAAAGCATTATGGCTTCTAAAATATAAAGGCAAAAAAAGACTCGCAAATATTTTTGCGGAAATTTTGTATGACAAAATCGTGGAAGAATTAGCCGACTTGGTGATAATGGAAAATTTTAATAACATCATTTTAATTCCGATACCTTTATCAGGAAAAAGGTTGAGAGAACGAGGATATAATCAAGCAGAACTTATTTGTAGAGAACTCATTAAGATAAATAACCTCACCCCCAGCCCCTCTCCCTATCAAGGAGAGGGGTGCCGAAGGCGGGGTGAGGTTCTTACTCTCCAAAATAATATTTTGATTAAGCCAAAAGAAACAGAACATCAGGCGCGTATTGAAAATCGTCGACAACGTTTACAAAATATCATCGGCTCGTTTAGTTTAAAAAATAGTGAACTAGTTAAAAATAGAAATATAATTCTAATAGATGACATCATCACCACCGGCGCCACCCTGAATGAAGCGCGAAAAGTTTTAAAACAAGCTGGTGCTAGAAAAATTATCGCTTTCACAATAGCGCACTAAGAATCATCAATAGCGTTAGCTTAATCCCACATATCCCAAATCATGCCGGCGATATTTTTCGGTTTTCCTTCTAATGCGTAATAATGCAAATCAATAAAAGGCAGTGTATTGCATTCAATAATGCCCCAACGCTGTGAATCTGCTGGTCTAGTCGGGTCTGGAATGATAGCATCAAAGCCAGCCACTGCTAAACCAGTCACGTTAAAAGCTTTTTCTAAAATAGGAATGAAGCTCGGGTGTAATTCATCGAGCATTTCTTTGGTCGTTCCCCCAAAAAGTCGGCCGATGCGATGCGTCAGAGATAATAAAAATTGGTCGGGCAAAACATCATCGATAATAAAACCCGAACGAGAAATATGATCGCGTAATTCTGGTGAAATATTTATCTGTTCAATTCTCTTGTGCCGAAAATTATTTTTTTCTTCTATTAATTCTCTGATAGTTTTTTTACCATCACCGACGATAGTAGGCGTTTCCGCTTTATAAAAACCAGCCAAAACTCCATCTACTATAGTCGCTCGGCAAACACTGCCGGTTAAATGTTCTTCTACTACAAGTTGCGAACATATTTTTCTCGCAATTTTAATTCCTTCACGCAACTGCTCTAAACTATTTATATTAGTCGTAGTATGTCGCCCTCGAGAACCCGTGCGTGGTTTGACGATAATCGGTTTTTGCAATTTGGAAAACACATTTTCAATATTTTCGTCTGTATCTTGTCGAAAAGGTAAACTGAAATACTTTGGAATGGGAATATTATATTTAGAAAATTCTTCTTTGAGCACTACTTTATCGTCCCAGCTTTTTTTCATATCTAAAAATTCTGGCCGGAGAGGAATACTGTCAAAGTAGATTTTTTTGCCATTTATAAAAGCACGATAATGATCTATGGGTTTACCATACACTATCACTTGCTCCATTTTTATTCCCCGTCTTTTTGCTTCTTCCCAAATAATTCGAGAACGAAACGTTTTTGCTTTATCAATATCTGGAGAAAATTTCACTAATTTAAAAAATCCTGATAGTTCAAATAAAAATGCAGGAATCTTGTCCGCAAATTTTTTTATTATATTCGAAACAGGAATACGCTTGGCAATTTTTTTGATATATACATCTACGGTGGTTGAAAGTATGCTGTCTATAAAATATAAAGTATGATTCACGGGCGCATCTCCGCAATAAGAGCAAGAACTTTTTTTTGTTTGTGGTTCGTTTATCTGTGTCATAACTATAAAGAGACAACCCCAAAAAGCTGTCTCTTTTTACTTCTCTTTAAATAATAACCTTAATTTTTTAGTGACTTCCAATCATAATATTTAAGTTAAAATTTATAATAACCTACTAGGACTAAATTATATCATGTTTATTTAAAAAACTACAAGTGCAAAACTTGGCGGATGAGGTGAGATTCGAACTCACGGTCCTTTTAAGGGGACGGCGGTTTAGTAAACCGCTACCTTAAGCCACTCGGTCACTCATCCAAAATATAAAAGGAGTATAACAGAAAAAATGGAAAAATAGTAAGAATATGCTAGAGTAATTAAGTTCAAAAGACATACAGGGAGCCGTGTCAGAGTGGTCTAACGTACCTCTTTGCTAAAGAGGCAGGGGCTTCA
>JBBUBO010000050.1:0-3924 GCA_038058205.1 Patescibacteria group bacterium | reverse complement strand
ATCGACACCTATTTGACTCACGACGTGTTTATTGGTGACAATTAGGCCGTCATTGGATACAAAAAATCCTGACCCGCCGCCAACATTCTTTTTCTCTGTACCGTTCTGACGATACTGCGGAATATTGAAATTAAAACCCGGAAATAAATCACCAAATGGACTTTGCTGATTCGGGTCGATATAAGCTTCGTATTTTGGAACTTCTTTGGAAATAAGGATAGAAATAACAGCTGGATTTGTTTTCTTAACTGCATCAACCACAAAAGATTCTTGAGAGAAAATAGTCTGTGTTTCTAATATCTTTTCTGTAGTTTTTACATCATTATTTCCATTTTGCGCCTCTTGCAAATATTCTTTGGCAAAATAGCCGAAAATATTAGCCCGATATTGCCACACGACATTAAGTCCAACAGTCAAGATAAGAAGTAAAGACAGTGAGCTAGCTAGAAAACCGGAAGTAAAGTCTTTGTTCGAAAAAACTTTTTTAAAGAATTTTATTATGTTTATTTCTTGTTCTTGCATATTATTTTATTTTTCAGCCCTAGGCTGATCCGCCTTCGGCGGAAAAAATTTATAATATATTATTGTAACAAATTTCTTTCTTTTAGCAAATGATTTTTATAGATATGTTCTTTGTACGATTTTAAACGCATTATTTTTACTATTAGACCCTTATTTTTCAAATCTTCTTTTAAATTTTTCACGTAGGCTTTTTGGTCATAACCGAGAGCAATAATGTTTGGACTTTCTTTTAAAATATGCGGTAAATAATTTTCAAGTCCAGCTAAAACTGCTCTGTTTACTAATATGCATTTTTTAATTAAAGCAAGTCTTTTTTCTTCACCCAATTTTGGGGCTTGTCCTTTTATTCTTTTTACATTTTTATCACGAGCGACAGATACAATCAAAAACGGCCTTTCCGCCAACTTTCGCGCTTGCTTAAAAAAATCAAGGTGTCCTTTATGCAAACCATCAAAAGTTCCGAAAACTAAAATTTTTACCTTTGTTTTTTGCATTACTTTTTACTTTTTCGCGAATTTGTTCCATTGCTGGGATATTCAACAATTTTTCCCGCATTTATCTCTATTTTGTCCGCTTTTCTTAATTTTCTTATATGATCTTTCGGAATTATATCATAGTGTTTTATCTTATCTAATTTTTTATCAATACCCCATAGGTCTTGCCTATGGGTTGACCACTGTTGTTTAAAATTGTTTAAATTAAAAAGTTCAGAATATTGGCGCAAGGTTTTTTCTCCATTATTTAAAAAATATTCATGAAAATAAGACATACAAAGCTCACGGATATTTTTATAAATTGGTTCACGATAACGCAAAACTGCGTGATTTGTTTTCGAAAGAGCGCCCCAAAGGCCACCTTGTTTAAAGGGGGCAATCACATGATCATAATCATCCCTTGTTGACTTTAAATGTAGTAAATATGGTGTAAAACCATGCAAAGATAAAATATAAGCTCCCAATAATGCTCCCTCAAAACAATGCATATTCTTCGCCCGTAAAGTAAATAAGGGAGACTTCAGGGTCTCTCCCTTTTTCTCAAAATTAAAAGAAAAAGTATTCAAAAAATCTTGCACCTTTACCGGAGTGTTTAATTTTTTTAATAAAGATATTTCCTTGGAGGAAAAAAGGAGCATTATTTAATTATAAAATCTTACTTATGAAACTTATTCCAAAGAGTAGCGAAAATATAACCGAAAATATAACCGATCAAGAAAGTAACAACGACCAAACCAAGAGAGCGTGTAAAACTAAAAGGAGCTACTGCGAAAGGATTATTGAGTGAATGCAGATTATAAATAAAATCCATTAATGGCTGAGCAAATCCCAGAGCTATCAAAACTCCCTGGACTAGGTGAATCAAACCTACAAAAGAACCAAAAACTAGGCCGGCTTTATTTTTATTCATGGGAACAATTAAAAAATTATTTTAATAATACCGACCATTTTTGTTAAAAATTTATTTTAGAGAAACGCTCTTAATAACGACTGGAGTGACAGGTCTGTCACCAGGACTTGTCGGAGTGTTCCCAATTTTATCCACAATATCTTGACCAGAAACAACTTTACCGAAAATAGTATAAAGAGGTGGCAAAGCATAATCTGCATGCATAATAAAGAATTGTGAACCATTTGTATTTGCCCCACTGTTAGCCATAGCCACTATCCCCTTTTTGTAACCTGTTTTTGTATATAAATCAGACTTTGCATTTATCTCATCAGCAAATTTATACCCCGGCCCACCAGTACCCCAAGAAGATACCTTGGAGTCATCTTTCGTTAATGGATCTCCGCCCTGAATCATAAAACCTTTGATCACGCGATGAAATTTAATATTATTATAAAAACCTTCGCCAGCGAGCTTGGTAAAATTCGCGACAGTTTTCGGAGCATCTTTTTCAAAGAATTCAATCGTAATATTTCCCATACTTGTGTTTAATGTTGCATTCATAACTTTTTTATCTGTGTTATTTGTAATAGTATTTGTGTCTCCTGTTGTGGTAGCATCTGGCACAATAGGCGCAGAAACATTGTCGCTGATATTTGTAACGATGCTCGTATTCAAAGATTCTTTATTTTTAAATAAAAGAGAAACAGCCAAAATACTTAAAACGATAACTACTATGATAATAATATATTTATTCATCCCGTTAGAAATAGGACGCGTACGCATACGCTTCGTTGTCCCTTTTATAATTTATAATATATTTTATCAATTTCATAATTTACTTATTTTTTATGCGTCCGCGATTTCTAACGGGATTCATGTTCCATACTACTCTTTTTTGTAAAAGTGGGCAACAGCCAGAAGGGTTAATAGAGTGGAAAAGGCGGTGAGCGCCAGCATTGGGATAGAGATATACCCGCCGAATTCGGAAACTAAATGCTGATAACAAGACACCCCCGAAGCATCACAAGGTAGACTTGAATTTTCTCCAAAATAATAGAAAAAGTTTTGATAAATAGAAATTAAAAAACCGAGGAAAACGAGAGGTAAAGTATAACGGATTATTTTCCTGTCCTTGTCCCAAAAAGCTATACCAAAAAGCAAAACTAATGGGAACATAAAAATCCTTTGCCACCAACACAGATAACAAGGAAGAAAATTCACAATTTCAGAATAAACTAGAGGAAACACTGAAGCGCATAAAGAAATAAAAAACCCCAGTACTAGAAAATGCTTACTAACGTACTCTAAAAACCTATTTTTTTTATTCTCTCTGTGCCCAAAGAAAAGGATGAATAAAGTAAAGACAGAAAAAACTTGGAGTAAGATCGCGGCACCACCAAGAAATATATTTAAATATTGAACAGGATTTTGCATAAAAATTAGAAAAATTATTGAGGCAATACACAGCTGGTTTTTTCTGCTAATTGCGCCAATGGAATCTCTCCATTCAAAACTGAACCATCAGCAAATTCCCAAGTCGGATAACCGGTTACATTTTTATCTTTACAAATTTGTAATTGTCTGGCGCCGTCAGCAGTCGAACATTCAACATAAGGCAATAATTTTACAGATGAACCGAAAAGTTTCTTTTGTGATTGGCAATGTGGACACCAAAAAGCGCCATAAAAAACAGCGCCTTTGTCTTTTAAACAAGTCGCAAATGTATCATACTTTCCATCGGCTACCACAATAGCTGATCCACCACTCGAACGAAGCAACACCGTCGTCACAACACCCAAAATTAAAACAACTATTACCGAAAGAAAAATTTTAACATTACTCATAAGTCCATTATAACAGAAAAAACTCAGAACGAAAATTTTAATTAGAAAAATAAAAAACAATGTTTTAATTAAGAAAAATAAAAATAATTTACAGCAAGACTTTCGCAGGCCGACTGGGCCGAGAACAGCAATTTTTCAGCAGAAAAATATGCGTGTCTTGATGGAAATTGAT
>JBBUBO010000049.1:0-15943 GCA_038058205.1 Patescibacteria group bacterium | reverse complement strand
AATCAAAACAATTTCTCTTTTACTTTGACCTTTTGTCTGCGCTATTTTTTCAATTAAAGGCAAAAGAAATGCCGCTGTTTTGCCTGTACCAGTATTTGCCATACCGAAAACATCTCTACCTTTTAAAATAGTAGGAATAGCTTTGTCTTGGATCGGACGCGGATGAACATATTCAGCCCGCGCGATATTTTTATGCAATTGAGAATTAAAAGGAAAATCTAAAAAAGTATGGAGAGCTACATACGGTTTTTCTTCCACATAGGCGCCTTTTTTTATGAAACGAGAAAAATCTATGCGTTCTCCCCGAGATCTTTTGTTAGAACTTTTAAATCTTCCACCTCCGCCAAAACGTGGACGAGAACTCTTAAAACCACCAAAAGAATGGCGTACAGGTTTTTCCCCGCCGAAACGAGGTTTTGCCTTTAAGACAGATTTTGGACGTCCGAATTTACTCGGAGTAGCCGAATTAGTTTTGTACATAATGGGTCATCCCCAAAATGTAAGTAGTGAGAATGATGTTTCAAGTGTAGCATTAAATTTAAATATTGTCAAATATTTTACCAACTATATGATTTGGGTTTGTTTTATTAAAAAATATCTCACTTTTTTCCATTAAAAATATATTTTTAATGCCCGCTTTTATTATTTGATTCCAGCAAGATTCACAACACCACCAATGTCCCCAAAAATACATATCAGCCCCTTTCGTGTCTTCATTATTTTGAAAAGCATTTTTTATTGCCATTTGCTCTGAATGGTTATAGACTTCAACACAACCAGGGCATAACCAATATTTTTCCCCAGATGGGATTTTGAAAAACTTTCTTATACACCAGCCTTCGTGATGAAATTTAATTAATCTTCTATTATTAAGTCTAGACTGAAGTGCCCCCCGTCCTATTATTTTTTCATTTTGTACCACAACAGCACCACTAGGATGAATCCAATCTGTCGCCTGTTCTATGCAAGTTTTTTTTGCTTCAAGCATATAAGGATTGTTTTCCGACACATATAAGATAGTTCTCCCTTCTGGTAAATATGGATATTTTATATTTTTTGTTTCCATAAGCTTATATTGTATACTCTACTACATGACGACTTTCGATACAATTTACCAAAACATTATTAAAAGAATAATAGAGGAGGGTATGGACGAGGTAATTAAAAGAACCGGTCATATCTCAAAAGCTTTACCCGGGATTTCATTTTCTATTGATATCGAAAAAGATGGTTTTCCAATTCTTACTCTTCGAAAAAATCCAATCAAGTCCCCCATAGCTGAACAAATTTGGTTTATACAAGGAGAAAAAGACACGACATTTTTACGAAAATTTACAAAAATATGGGATGAATTTCTAGAAAAAGATGGGACACTTTCTTCTGCTTATGGTTGGCGTTGGCGTCATCATTTTGGGAGAGATCAACTTGGAAGCGCAATTGAACTTTTAGAAAAAGAATCCGTTTCTCGTCATGCTGTCGTTATCACATGGGACCCAAAAGATGATGGTTATGGTGGAACACCTAAAAAAAATGTTCCTTGTCCTTTTGCTTTCACACTAAATATCCTTGGTGGGAGATTAAATATGCATAACATAGTACGTTCCAATGATATGATACTCGGTTGCCCGTTTGATACTTTTGGTTTTGCATTATTGCAATGCATGATTGCGCAAAGACTTGGCGTGCGTCCCGGAATTTATACCCATTCAATATCAAATGCTCATATTTATGACAATCATTATGAAGGTGCAAAAGAAATAATTAGCAGAACTAATGAGCATCCAAAAATAGAATTACATCTACCAAAAGATGCATTTAAAAGAGCTGAGCAAAAAGATGAAACCTTAGTAGGAGAAATTTTTGCAGATTTACAAGCTCAATACAATCCTCTCCCCGCTATAAATGGCCTTGATATTATTCCACAATATCCAGATGTAAAATAATATGATTTCACTTATCGCAGCAATTGGTAAAAATAATGAACTAGGAAAAAATAATACTTTAGTTTGGAGTATGCCAAATGATTTAAAATATTTCAGAGAAAAAACAGCTGGACATACAATCATAATGGGACGCAAGACTTTTGAATCCATCGGTCACCCGATGCCGAAAAGAAGAAACATTATTATTACTCGAGATACAAATTATAAAAAAGAAGGTATTGAAGTTGTACACTCTTTAGAAGAAGCATTATCACGAGCAAGGACTCCCCTTGCTCAAAACGAGGAAATATTTATCATTGGTGGTGAAGGAATATTTAAAGAATCGATGAATATAGCAGACAGACTTTATATCACCCACATAGATGCTACAGATAAAGATGCTAATGTATTTTTCCCAGAAATTATTCCAATAGTTTGGAATGAAGTCTCACACGAAGAACATAAAAAAGATAATGACAACCCGCACGATTACACTTTTTCCGTATACGAAAGATTATAAAAATTGTTAATAATTACGCTATAGCGTAATTTAGTACAATTAATAGTTAAAATTGTGAATCCCTTTTAAGGGTCCTCGTTAGTCTTTATACGAATAAAAATATCTTTCCCTTCAGGAGATTTTTCTTTTTTATATTGACGTCTTTTATTTTTTTCTATTTTTTCCACTAATTCTTTTTCCATATCAAAACCAAAACTTTCACACATACCAAGAATAAATATCATCACATCTGCAAATTCTTCTGCAACACCAGACTGATTTTTATTATGTTTTGAAAATGCTTCAGAGAGTTCTTCATGCGCTCGACAAAACTCTAAAGCGACATCAGTCGTGTTAAATCCTTTCTCTAATTTATTTCTTATTACTTCCTTTTGTAGTTCTTTTAGGTCAACCATAAATACATAATACTCTTTAAAATTTAAAAAACAAAACTATTTCTTAAACTTACTTTTTCCTATTTTCTCAAAAAGAGGTTGATACAAATCTTCACGCGGATCAATAAAAAGTTCTTTCTTGTTTATTTTTTCTGTAAACTCAACTGGCGCATTTGTTATTAAGGCAAGTGGCTGCATTTCTTTCCCCTCCCCCGTAGACAAGACTGCGGCAGTGGCTAAACTGTCGGCAATGTCTGTGCGAGTCATTTTAAGCACTCGGCCAAAAATATCTTTAGTACCGCGATAATCCCGAATCCCTTTAAAACCTGCATAGCCGAGAGCCACACCGACAATCCCAGCACGTAATGGAAAAGTCCGGCTGTCGGTAATCAATACTCCCAATTTTTTAACTTTAAATATTTTCTGAAGTTTTTTTCGCAGTATTTCTGCGCTTGCAAAACTGTTTTTCGGCAAAAGAATCAATTTCCCTCTTGCGTTTGATTCATCAATCCCAGCGGACGCCATGACCATACCGTCTTTGATGGTCATCCAAACAATTTTAGTTTTCAGAGCGAAATCACTTTCTGCTTTTATCAGTTTAATTTTTTGTCTTTTATTTTTAAATTCCACCACCCTACCTTCAGCCAAGGAAACAATTTTAGAAGTGACAACTAAAATAGACTTCTCTGTAATTTTTTTGAAATATTTTAAAAT
Organism: Patescibacteria group bacterium; assembly: GCA_038058205.1. Lineage (GTDB taxonomy): Bacteria > Patescibacteriota > Minisyncoccia > Phycocordibacterales > UBA9973 > UBA9973. The sequence continues at coordinate 12,413 of JBBUBO010000049.1, read as the reverse complement.
AAATGAAGTGAGGTCTTCATTCTCCACAAAAACCCTAGTTTTTATCGGCTTGATTTCCATTATCTTTTTTCAAAATACGAATGAATAAATATGAGAGTGGCGTATACAAGAAGCCCATAAATATTTTATAAATCCACCAAGGAATGATTATCATCATGATTGTTTTTATTGGATACACACCAATGAAAGCAATAGACATAAAAATAACTGTATCTAAAAATTGAGACCAAACATTCGATAAATTTGAACGAATCCAAAAATGTTTTTCTCCAATATTTTTTTTGAAAAAGAAAAAAGAAAATACATCTTGATATTCAGCGATAACGAAAGCGACAAGTGAAGCGATGGCAAAACGCGCTGATAATCCAAAAACTTGATTATAGCTGTCTCTCACCCAAAGACCTTTCTCCGCCCAAGGCATAATAGCTGAGATAAAAGAATAAGTTAAGAAGAGAACGATACTGATGACACCAGCCAAGACGAAATTCTTTGCCATTTTCTTGCCATATACTTCTCCGATAACGTCCGTCATGATGAAAACTATCGGAAAAGAAAAGACAGACACAGATAAATGTGTACCAAAAAGAAACGGCATTAATTTTATTCCTAAAGTATTCGCAGCAAAAAGAGAACTGATGTAGAGAGTAAGACAAATGAGAATTTTTTTATAATCTCGTTCAGTTAGTGTTTGCATGACTTATGAATTAAGTTACGTTACTTCCACCCACACATATTTTTCTGCTGAAAAATTGTCTGGGCACGCCTCGCGCCGTCGCGCTCCGGCCGATAGAAGTAATTTATATTACTTCTATCCCCATACTCCTCGCAGAACCTGCGATGATATTAATAGCGCCTTCATCATCTTTAGCATTCAAATCAGCCATTTTCTTTTTAGCAATTTCAAGAGCTTGCGCGCGAGTTATTTTACCGACTTTTGTCATAGCGTTCTTGCCAGATCCTTTTTCTACTCCAGCTACTTTCAAAATAAGTCCGGTAACAGGAGGGGTTTTAATAACAAAATCATAACTGCGATCTTCATAAACAGTAATAGATACACCCACCTTGTCCCCCGCCATTTTTTGTGTTGCTGTGTTGAATTTAGTGACGAAGTCTCCGATATTTATGCCTGCCTGACCAAGCGCTGGACCAAGTGGAGGCGCAGGAGTAGCTTTCGCCGCCTGAATTTGTAGTTTAATTTTTTTAGTAATTTTTTTTGCCATGTGCTTGACCGCCCCTCGCGGTAATTTTTAGATTAGCTTAAATTTTCTTAACTTGCAAGAAGTCGAGCTCGACTGGAGTCTCGCGACCGAACATCGAAACGAGAACTTTTACTTTGCCACGTTCATCGTCCACAGAATTCACCTTACCTTCAAGATCTTTAAACGGACCGTCAGTAATGCGGACGCTCTCGCCGACTACCATATCGATATTGTGCTTTGCTGTGCCGCCATCCATTTTCTTGAACAAATAATCAACCTCGTCGGTCTTCAGGGGCACAGGATTAACCCCGGCACCGACGAAACCAGTCACGCGCGGAGTATTGCGAACAACATACCAAGAATCATCCGTCACGATCATATCCACTAAGACATAGCCCGGATAAATCTTTTCTTCCACTTCTACTCTCTTACCAGCCTTGATTTTTATTTTCTTTTCGACCGGCACAATAACATTAAAAATCTTGTCATGCATGCCGAGAGAATCAATACGCTGTTTTAAATTACGCAAGACAACATTTTCATATCCAGCATAAGTATGAATAGCATACCAGTTTCTAACTCCTTGTTCTTCTTGTTTTGACATATATGAAAATATTACGGAGTGAGTATTCTTTGCAGGCCAGTCGAAAAGATAAAATCAAAAACACCCAAATAGTATGCAATAATCACAGACAAGAGGATGACCATCAAAGTATATAAAAACGTCTGACGACCGGAAGGCCATATTACATGTTTTAATTCAGTTTTTGTTTCTTTTAAATACTCAGTAAATTTGGACATGGTTGATTTTTAAAATAAAATCCTTATAAAAAAGCCCCTCTCAGGGCTCCTTTAATGCTACTCTTTTTGGACGAAATAGTCAAATCTACCTTATCTCGTAAGTTATAGTTACGTTTGAAGTAATTTTGTTTTCACCAGTTGGAAGCTCGGGAGCTGAAGTAGCATAACTATCCATTATTCCTGCACCCTTGGTGGAATACATCATCGGGTAGTTATCATTTTCAGAAAAACTAACAATGCGAATGAGCTTGACTCCAAGATCTTTTGAAAGAACTTTTGCTTTTGCTTTTGCATCGTCTATCGCGAGTTTGCGAGCTTGAGCTTTCAACCCATCTTCATTATCAACTGAGAAATTCGGACCACTGATTTCGGAAATATCGATAGAACCAATACCCTGTAAAACTTCGCCTACATTTGCAAGGTCGCGAATTTTAACCGATATATATTCTGAAACTTCATAGCCGATTATCTTCGGAGCATCTTGTCGGCAAGGTATATCCATACCACCGTAACAAGGAACACCGTAATCATATTTTGGATACGAACTATAATTCTCCGTCTTGATGTCTTTTTTATCTATTCCATTTTTATCTAAAAACTCCAACACACTGGCTTCTTTGACAGTCACTTTAGATTGCGCAGTTTTTACATCTTTCGCATTTTCTCGGATTGTGAGGTTAATGGTCGCCAAGTCCGGTGAAGCAAACACTTCCCCCTTACCTTCGAAACTAATAACATTAGCAGCAGGAGAACCTGAAGAGATATTGCCATAGTTTTTGACTTCCGAAACTATCTTTGTCGCAAAATAAAGAGACAATACAACTAAAAAAACAAAAAAAGTTTTTACCAAGCGAGATTTTTCAATATTTGATATTTCCATAGACTTTAATTATACACGCAAGAATTTATCAAATCAAATCGACTTCAGGCGTCAATTCTATGCCGAATTTTTCCTTTATAGATTCTATTATTTTATTTGCCAAATCTAAAACCTCCTCTCCGCTTGCTCCACCATAATTTATCAACACCAATGCTTGCTTATCATGCACACCGACGTTTCCCACTCTCTTTCCTTTCCACTCAGCTTGCTCTATCAGCCACCCAGCTGGAACTTTTCTGACTTCATCTTCCATAAAATATGGCGCATCGGGATATTTTTCTATTAATTGTTTAAATTTTTCTTTTTCTAGAAAGACATTTTTAAAAAAACTCCCGGCATTGCCAATAACTGCTGGATCTGGCAGTTTACTTCTCCTGATATTTGTCACCGCGTCACTTATGTCTTTTGGATTTTTAATCTCAATTTTATTTTCTATTAAATAGTCCTGTAAAATTTTATAATTTATATTTTGATTTTCTATTTTACTTAATTTCAAAACAATAGCTGAAATAAAATATTTCCCCTTTAGTTCATTTTTAAAAATGCTGTCTCGATAACCCAATTTACATTCTTCTTTAGAGAAAATTCTTTTTACTCCTGTTTCTATTTCAAAAGCTTCCACATTTACTAAAATATCTTTTAATTCCACACCATAAGCGCCAATATTTTGTATCGGCGTCGCCCCGACTGTACCCGGAATCAATGCCAAGTTTTCAATCCCCCAATATCCCCGATCAACCGCGAACAATACAAGGTCATGCCAGATCTCTCCACCCATTGCGCGAATAGTGATAGCTCTATCATTTTCGTTTAAAATTTCTATCCCTTTTAATTTATTTAAAACGACCATCCCGTCAAAATCTTTGGTAAATAAAACATTACTGCCTCCGCCAAGAAATATTTTTGGGATATTTTTTCCGCCATAGGCGGATCCGCCTCGGGCGGAAAATTCTTCCATAACAAAAAGTTCTTTCAAATCTTCTTCCGAGTGGACTTCAACAAAAAATTTAGCATTTACAGAAATGCCAAAAGTATTCAACTTTTTTAAATCATAATTTTGCAGAATTTCCATATTACAAAATCTCTTTTTCCAACCTTTTTTGTATTTCTTCTTCACTGATCGGTCGAAGCATTTTTTTCAATTCTGGATCTTCAGACAAATCCACTCCTTGCTTGGCCAGCAATATAGCTATCATTTTCATAATTTTGGTAACTTCCCTTTCGGAAATGAGGTTCAGTTGCAGATGAGTTTCTTCTCTCAAGTCGTCTATCTTTGCGGTGCGATTCTGAGAGATAAGCACGAAAATCGCCAAGATAATCGCCTCCAGAGAAACAATATTTGTCAAAAGGTTAAAAGGAAAAGGGTCAAAAACAGGTAAGAATTTTATTTGATTCGTATTTATGAGTATCCATCCAGCGAACAAAAACACATTAAATAAAAGAAAAGCATTACTGCCGAAATTCATTGTCATTGCATCAGCTATTTTCTCCATCGTTGTTCTCTTCGCGTCAGCTTTTGCCTTGATACTGCGAAAGATTTTCTTCCGTGTTTCTTCGCCTTCACCAAACAGAGACTTTAAAAATGAAATGTGATCGGTTATCATATTATTCATATCCTAACACATGATAGACCGTTATGTTAAGGTCTTTGCTAATTTAAACGTATTCCCATGCTTCATCATCCCCAGATACGACTGTATTGTTGCGGGTTTTTGATTCTTTTGCATTTTCTTCACCATTCTCCTTTTTGTGCTCGTCCTCAATACCCTATGCTTCGGAAAATGAACCCAGCCAAGAAAATCTACACCTGAAGCTATAGTCTTAATGAAAATCTTGTCTGGATGCAGTTGTAATTTTAATTCACTTTCTAAAAAATTAGAAATATCTGATAATAGATTTTCAAGATATTTTTTTCTTCGCTTAATATCACAAAATCATCCGCATACCTGATGTAGTATTTGACTTTCAATTCTCTTTTTACAAATTGATCGAATTCATTCATATAGATATTTACCAAAAGTTGAGAAGTTAAATTTCCCAAAGGTAGACCTTTTACTTTATTTTCTGCGATAGCAGAGTTTAAAGTATTTATTTGAATAGAAAAGCTATCTATCACTTGTGAAAGCAACCAAAGTATATCTGTGTCAAAGAGACACTTTGACAATATGGTTTTTAGGATAGAGTGGTCAATGTTGGCAAAGAATTTTTTGATATCGCATTTTAATACAAGGCAAGACCTTGTATTGTTCTTTGAAACCTTGCGAGTAAAATTACGAAATCTGTTTATCGCTTTATGTGTTCCCTTGTTTACTCTGCAAGAATATGAGTCGTGGATGAATTGGGTGTCGAAGTATGGATATAAAATTCTGTAGATAGCATGATGCAACAATCTATCTCGTACGGTTGCTTTGTTTATATTTCTAGGTTTTGGGTCTGAAATACTGAAGGCATAATATCCGCCATGCGCATATTCTTTATTTTTTAAATCATAATGAAGAGACAGGACATTATCCATCAAATGCAACTGAAATTCCTGCACATCTTTCCTATTTCTTTTTCCGCGCAAGAATTCACCCCAAGCCAGAAGTAAATTGTCGACAGAAATTATTTTTTCAAAATTTATCATATTTATGATATTGTAAAAGACATGACTAATAAGACCCCCTCACTTGGAAAATTTTACCAGTTTTAGAAATAATCAAAGAAGCGTATATATTGTGGCAAAGTTATGTCTCAATTATTCCTAAAACTTCACGATATACTTTAGCAGAAACCATAGACAAATATTTTATTCAAACGATTGAAAGCATACTGGTTGCAAGTTTTTTAGAAAAACAAGAAAAACAACCCTTTGTCAGAAAAGCTATTATTTCTTTAGATACTCTTAAGTTCCTTTTGTACATACTTTGGGAAATTAAAGCGTTAGATACTAAAAAATATACTATTTTATCGGAACCACTTGCGATAGCAGGTAAACAACTTGGTGGATGGCATGGACAAATTGTAAAACAAAACTCCTCCAACAAGATGTCGGAGGAGAAATGAAGAAAGTTGCGACGGAGCGCAGGGTTGTTCGCGTTCCAGTTGTTGTCGAGATGGTTCCAATTCAGCACCACCTTGTCGTCGTTCTCGATGAGATACGGGACGTTGTCATCCTGGACGAACGTATAGAATGCCATCTGTTCCACCATCCCTTAAAATTCTTTTTAAATAGTTTGGGGTTGAATATTTTTTGTATTGTTTCGCATCATAATGCGCCAACATTCTATACCAAGTATCTTCATTTTTTGTTGAAGTTTCTACATATACCACTCTATTTAAAACCTTAGTCGTAAATACTCAGGGTATATGGATACTGTTTTCGGCAGAAAGAAACCGTAATCTCTTTCAAATTCGCCTACTACCATTTTTAGTATATCAAAATTTAAATGAAAAAGGTCTCGTGCACCTAAGTGAATACACGAGACCGATTTTTAAAACGAATGCAGGGCAAAGGACAAAGTGTCAAAAAGACCACAGTATCCAATGCCGAGGACCTACTTGCGACGGAGCGCAGGGTAGTCCGCGCTCCAGCTGCGGCCGAGATGGAACCAATACAGCACCACCTCGCCGCCGTCCCCGAAGAGATACGGGACGAAGCCATCCTGAACGCCTCGCCAGCCGAAGGGGATTTTTGCCGCAAAATACTTGCGGAAAAAATCAATCCCTTTGGCCTGGACGGCCCTGAGCTCGTCCAAGTCGACGCAACTGGCCAGGAGACCAGTGTCGGTTAGGTGCTTGAGGATCTTGCGACCCTGTACCCAACCAGTGTCTTGCCCCGGCGCGAGCCAGAGCTCCGTCTGGCCATCTTCGATGGCAACGATGACGTCGCTCTTATTGAGCGACAGGCGAATCTCAGTCAGGCGCTCAATGCTCGCCTGCCCAAGATTAGTAACATCCTCAGCGGACCAACTGGCTTCCTGAAGTTTGTTACCCAATTGTGCCAACTGTCCTTTGGCGAAAGAAGACATGTCTTCCTCTCTTTCTGGGGTCATGACCCCTGTAATATGGCAACAAGGTTGTCGCCATAGCTCCAAAGAAACAACAACCCAACTTGTCAACTTCGCAGGTTGACAAGTTTTTACTTCCTTAAAGCTATGGCGATTTCGCAAATTTACAATAATTTTAAAGAACTTAATACCCTAATATTGTACATCCTCTATATTAAAAAGTCAAGAAAAATTAAATTTAGCAATAGTGGACGACCGTTTCTTGTTGCTAAATATTTTATTTTTTATTTTATTCTTTAGGGTCTTAACATATCTATAGAACCATCTTTATGCAATTTAATAATTTTTGAAGCTTTGCCGATAATTTTTCCACCGTCAATATAAACATCCACAGAGTCGCCAAAATAATTTTTAGCTTCTTCTATATTTTGCGCTGGAATCAGACCTTCAGGGTTAGCAGAAGGAGCAATTAGTGGACCTGTTTCTTGTAATAATTTTTGTAAATCTGTATTCACTGGCAAACCTGCTTGCATAGGCAGGCGAAAAGCTAAAGTATGTGTACCTCGATGCAAATAAGAAAATTTTTCATCAGTGCAATCTAAAATAATACTTACTGAACCAGATGACCAATACTCCTGAAGTAAAACTTTTTGTTCTGGAGATATATTCACAGAAAATTTTTCTAAGTCACTAATATCACCGATTAAAATAATACAAGGTTTCTCTGGGGAGCGTTTGCGTATTTTGTAAATACGCTCAACCGTAGAACTATCCTGCGCTCTACCTACAATTCCATACAAAGTATCAGTCGGCATAACTGCTACTCCGCCATCTTTCAATACCTTTACAAGATTTTCCTCATCCCATATCATGGTAATTATGATACTCTTAGTGTACTATTAAGCAATATATGAAAAACGCGGTGCAATTTTTAAATAAAATAGAAAATAAAATCAGAAGTAAATTGAAAGGCCATCCTGTCGCTTATGCTTTTATCGGCGGTATCGGTATCGTATTATTTTGGCGCGGAGTTTGGCATGCCGCTGATGCAATTAATCTTGGTAGTATTTTATCAATAATTATTGGAGCTGTTATCTTAATAATAACCGGCATATTCGTTTCAGAATTTCTTGGAAGTAAATTGATTATGTCCGATATTTCTGGAGAAAAAAAATTAGTTGAAAAAGAAGAGAGTGAAATAGAAATAGAAAAAACTAAACTCAAAAAACTTGAAAACACCCTTGAAAGAATGGAAGAAAAACTAGAACACATTGAAGAAGAGATAGAGAATAAATAATTTACACCAAAACCTAAAGGGCGCCTGGAGAGAATCGAACTCTCGATATCTGCTCCACAAGCAGAAGTTTTACCACTAAACTACAGGCACCATATTACGAAGATTTTCCTCGTCTTTTATATACTGACAGATTTTTTTTAAATTTCAAGGATTCTTCTTTATAATGGTGAACTAAAAAATGACAATTATTACAAAGCCACGCTAAATTTGATAGCTGATTATTTGTCCTATCTTTGTTTATATGATGCACAGCAAGCACTCTTTCATCCTTGGTTTTACATAAAATACAAAATTTAGGTATTTTATTTCTTGATAAAACACTTCTATAGGCAAACAACCCCGTTTTCCAATTGTGATGTTTTGTACCGATAAATTCTTGATTTCTCCAAACCGTCTGACAAGATTTACTACAAAAAAATTTACCACTTTTAGATTTTTTTAATCGTTTTAATTGTTTGTAAGTTTCTTTACCACAAATTTCACACGGTATATTTTTACCATTTTTCCTTCCTTTATATTGACAAGCAGGAGAACAATATTTTGCCCATCCATTTTTTAAAAAATAAGGTTTTCCGTAAAATTCTTTTAAACACAACTTACATTTTACAATTGGCATAACTATATTATATCAAAAAAGTAAACAAAACAAACTGTGGATATTTAACCACAAGCCCTTGTGCTACTATTACACCATAGGCACCATGTGTGATAGTTATACCAAAAAAACTATATAAATGCCACTAATACAGAGAGAAAATCTAATAATACGCAACTTCAATTTTTATTCCATCAGGATCAGCAAAGAAAACTGCATAATATTTTGATGTATATTCTGGGTAATGTGCCGGCTTGTCTAAAATAAAAGTTTTCTTTTCCAACATATATTTATAAATTTCATCAACAATTTTTATTGTTTTTGCTTTTACACATAAATGCTGAAGTCCGGGAGCAAAATATTTATAGCGTGGTTTTGAATGTTTTGCTAGTTTAATCCCAATCCCAAAACCTTCCTTAGTAACCCAAGTTGCACCACATTCGTTATCTTTAACTTGTTTGAATTCCAATTGCTCAAACAAACTTTTGTAAAATTTTTTACTCTTTTCTAAATTGCTAACAGCAAGTGTTAAATGTCCAGCTGGATCAAATGATTTTTTGTTCGTAAGATTATTCATATTTGTGCGCAGGAGAGGATTCGCACCTCCACGCCCTTAACGGGCACCAACACCTCAAGCTGGCGAGTCTACTGTTTCTCCACCTGCGCATTTACCTATAATTTTTTTGTTGCTTTGTCTCTACAATTAAAGCTTTTTCTATTTTAATTCTTTTTCTAGATAAACAAATAACGTCCTGAGTATAGTACATTTTTTTAATAATTTCCACCGCTTCTTTCTTAGCATATTTAAGTTGGAAAAAAACATTCTTTTTTATTCCTGTAATATGTCCCTTAGTATAAATTCTTTTCTGTATTTCTTCTTGAAGCCAAAAAAGATGTTTTACACTTGCTGATGCAAACCCCAAATAAAACATATGACTAGATCTCCAACGAGGATCCCAATATGAATAAAAACATCCATCCCCATCAAAACATCCTCGCAAAAAATCAAAGAAATACTTATCTGGTATTTTTAGTTTTCCCATAGTTAGAGATTTTCTTGGAGTTAATCCAACAGACAACAGAAAATCATAAAATAGTCGATTTTTAAACTGAATTCTTAGATGTTTATTTCCATTCTTTTTCCACTTATTTCCTATCTTAAAGTTCACACCTAAACATTTAGAAAAATTTAATAGCTGTTCTTTGTCTTTAGAAGTTAAATCAAACAAAAGTCCATCGCTTGATAAACAACCATCAGTAGCAATTAATCCGACTGCATACGCTAAATCAGCTCGCCATTTTGTATCTATTATCTTTTTTGGTTTTGGCCCCCTCTTTCCCATTTATATATTATATCACCTCAAGGTATTAGCGTCTACCAATTATAAATAAAACGAAAACCCATTTTCATGGGCTTGTTTTTTATATTTTTTATTTAACTTCTTCCTTTTCTTCGTCAGCGACGAAAGTAGATGAACGCATTTTACTGCGAACATCTTTGACTGCTTTAGTACGAATATAATAAAGCTTTGATCTACGAGCACGAGATTTTTTAGTGATTTCAATTTTATCTACCATTGGAGAAAATAGAGGGAAAATTCTTTCCACACCTACACCAGAAGCAACCTTACGAACTGTAAAAGTAGCTCCTATTTCTTTACCGTGCTTTCGAGCTAAAACAATACCTTCAAAAGCTTGGGTTCTGAATTTTCCTTTTTCGTCCTTGATTTTAGACCAGACGGAAACAGTGTCTCCCGCTCTAAAACTAAGCTTTTTGCGAGCTTCAATATCTACCGGACTCATTTTAATTCCACTTGTTTTGCTTACCATAATTTGGACACTTTAGCATAAAAATTTTCTAAGAGCAAATAACAACAGATACAATTAAACATTCAGCATTAACGTACGACCGTTTCTTATTGCTAAATAAAACCACGTTTATATTCATAAAATATCACTTTATCAATTTTCTAAACTGAAGTGGTAAAGGTGATTCTACTTTTACAACCTTTCCCTTTAAATTCTTGAACTCTACAGATTGGGAGTGCAGAGCCAACCGAGTAAGCCCCTTAGGGCAAGAACCATTTGGATTATATAGAGAATCACAAGCAATGGGGTGACTGATATATTTCATATGCACGCGAATCTGGTGTGTACGGCCAGTTTTTGGTTTTACTTCTAAATAGGTGAATTTTTCCCCCTCTCCTTTATAAGGAGAGGGCTGGGGTGAGGTGAATTCTTTAAGTACTTTATATTCCGTAATTGCGTCACGAAGCTCTCCCCTCGCCCCACGACCAGCTAAATGTCGACGAAAATCCACCGGACTTCGGCCAATAGGTTTATTTATGACACCACGTTCATTTTTAAAATACCCAAACACTATTGCGTTGTAAATTTTTTTCACTGTTCGAGTCTGAAACTGACCCTTTAAAAATTCATAAGCTTTTTTATTTTTCGCGAGCAACATCACACCAGAAGTCTCACGATCTAAACGATGAACCACTTCCACTTTGGGATATTCTTCTTTAAAAAAATCCAAAATAGTTTTTTCTTTACTATGTTCATCGGGGTGCACTAAAATTCCTGAAGGTTTTTCTATTGCTAAAATATTTGCATCTTCATATAAGATTTTTATTTTTTTAATCATTTTTATTCAAAATATTTTCTATTTCCATTAATCTATTGTATTTTGCCACTCGCTCACCTCTGATAAGTGAACCGGCTTTAATATATTCCGAAGAAGTACCCACAGCTAGATCAGCGATAAATGTATCTTCTGTCTCACCTGAACGATGAGAGATAAATGGAATCCAGCCTTGTTCTTTAGTCAAATTTATCGCTTCAATAGTTTCGGTCAGTGTGCCAATTTGGTTTAATTTTATCAATACCGAATTCACGGCCTTTTTTTCTACCGCAGTTTTAATTCTTTTTATGTTAGTCACCGTCAAATCATCTCCGATGATTTTTATTTTCTCTCCCAATCTTTGATTCATTTCCGTAAAACCATCCCAATCATCTTCGGCTAAACCATCTTCAATATAAATAATTGGAAATTCTTCAACTAATTTTTGGTACCATTCAATCATCTCTATATTTGTCTTGCTCTCATCTTCCCCAGAGATTTTTAAATGATACAAGCCATTTTTATAAAAAGTGGAAGCGCCTACATCCAGCCCTATTTTGACTTCATCAAAAGAATATCCGGCATTTTTTATCGCCTCCGTAAGTAGAATAAATGCTTCTTCATTGGAGTTTAACTTTGGAGCAAAACCGCCTTCATCTCCGACACTGATTGTGTAGCCTTTATCTTCCAATATTTTTTTCAACGCAGAAATTACCTCTGCCCCTGCCTGTATTTTGCGATGAAAAGTATCAAAACCAATAGGAGCAATCACAAACTCTTGTAAATCGATTCCACTATCGGAATGCTTGCCTCCATTTATCACATTCAACATCGGCTCTGGCAATTTAAAAATTTTATTTCCGGAAAGATTTCCCAAATATTCATACAATTCTATTTTTTGATCTTTGGCGCTCGCTCGCGCAAAAGCCAAAGAAACACCGAGAATGGCATTCGCTCCAAGGCGAGATTTATTCTCTGTTCCATCTAATTTTATTAAACTTTCGTCAAGTGTTTTTTGGTCAAAATTTT
>JBBUBO010000048.1:0-5099 GCA_038058205.1 Patescibacteria group bacterium | reverse complement strand
GTCTTTTCCACTTTGCATACAAATAATGCTTCGCAGACGATTGATCGAATTATCGATTCTTTTCCGGCTGAACAGCAAGACCAAATTCGCGCTCAGCTCGCGGTCTCGCTTCTCGGCATTTTTTCTCAAAGACTTATCCCTAGGATTACTGGTGGTCTAGTTCCCGCTTTTGAACTTCTTTTAAATAACAATGCCGTTTCAAATTTAATTCGTGAAAAACGCACGCACGAGATAGATGTGGTTATCGAGACAGGGACAGAAGCGGGAATGATTGATTTAAATCACTCGCTTCTTGAACTAGTGCGCGCTGGAGAAATTTCGATTGAAGATGCTTATCAGTATTCTCTTAATCCGAAGGGTATTAAAAGAATGATGTAACATGTTATTCAAATATAAATCAATAGATGAAAACGGGGCAAATAAGGAGGGAGAAATCGATGCGCCCAATCGCGATATGGCAATTAGCGGGTTGCAGAGGCGCGGATTGGTAGTTATCTCCATTAAAGACGAAAGTGAACAAAAATCTTTCTTCTCGATGTCTTTTTTTGAGAGAGTATCTAATAAGGATATAGTTATTCTTTCGAGCCAGATTGCCACTTTGTTTGAAGCGCAAGTTTCCGCCCTTAAGGCTTTTACAATGCTTTCCGCTAATACAGAAAACAAACTTTTGGGTCGCAAATTGACCCAAGTTTCCGACGATCTTTCTGCCGGCATTTCTATTTCTGGCGCATTGGCCAAGCACCCAGATATATTTTCTGATTTTTATATAAACATGGTTAAAGTGGGCGAAGAAACTGGAAAATTAAACCAAACCTTTTTGCATTTGGCGGAATACCTAGACAGACAATATGCCTTAACTTCTAAAACTCGCAATGCGCTTATCTATCCGGCTTTCGTTATCTTTACCTTTTTTGTTGTTATGACCTTGATGTTTGTGGTTGTTATTCCAAAACTTTCAGCTATTATTTTAGATTCTGCTCAGGTAATTCCTATTTATACTAAAATAGTCATTGCGCTTTCCAACTTTTTCATTCATTATGGCTTTTTTGTTTTAATTTTTTTGGTGCTTCTAGGGCTTTGGATTTGGCAACTGTCTTCCACTGAAAAAGGTAAGAATTATTTAGACAAACTGCGTCTCTCTGTGCCACTTGTGGGTGATTTATATAAAAAACTTTACCTTTCTAGAATAACAGACAATATGAATACGATGCTTTCTTCTAGTGTGCCAATCATCCGAGCGATAGATATTACGGCTGACGTGGTAGGCAGTCGCGTTTATAGTAATATTTTAAGAGAAGTTGCAGACAAAGTGAAATCCGGCTTGGCTCTTTCTGTTGCTTTTGAAAAACATCCAAACGAAATACCTGGTATTATGGTTCAGATGATACTAGTAGGGGAAGAAACAGGCTCGACAGGAAACATTCTAAAAACTTTGACTGGTTTTTATAAACGAGAAGTGGATGATTCGATCGATACCTTGGTTGGTCTAATAGAGCCTGTGATGATCGTAGTTTTGGGTCTGGGGGTAGGTGTATTGCTCGTGTCGGTCTTGATGCCTATTTACAATCTGGCTGGGGGAATCAGCTAAAGTTATACTGTGGACCCCGTCGCTCGCGAGCGACTGGGTGTGGATAACTTTTTTGCATATATGTTATAATAGGTGCATTAGAAAACAAGTCGAAACTGCTTGGGGTGGGATTTATAAATTATTATTAATTGAAATTAATTATGAAAAAGATTTTAAATAAAGGTTTTACGTTGATTGAATTATTAGTCGTGGTTGCTATCATCGGTATTTTGGCTTCCGTTGTTCTCGCGTCTCTTAACACAGCCCGCGCAAAGGGAGCAGACGCAGCAGTGAAAGCAAATTTGGCAAATATGAGAGCGCAAGCAGAGCTTTTCTATGATACAGGTAGTACATATGCAAGTGTTTGTGCCGATGCTAATATGGCGAAAGCTCAGGCTGCTGCTGTCACAGCAGGTGGTAATGGTGGTACTTGTGCTGATGCTTCTGGAACATGGGTTGCTTGGGCTGGTCTAAAAGGTACAGCCACAGATGCATGGTGTGTAGACAATACAGGAACTTCAAAGCAGGTTACAAAGCCAGCTGGAGCTATCACTGTTTGTCCCTAATATAATTTAGTTATATTTACAAAAAACCACCCTTTTGGGTGGTTTTTTGTTTTGACAAATATGATACAATATAAATATGAATTCTAAAAAAGTATGCCTGTCGGTGAGACAGGGGTTTACGTTAATTGAGTTATTACTCGTAGTTTCTATTATTGGTATTTTGATTGGTATCACTATGAGATACTTGGGTGGAGCTAGAGCAAAAGGAAATGATGCTAGCGTTCAATCTAATTTAGGCACAATTAGGGCTCTCTCGGAGATTTATTATTTAGATAATTTTAATTCATATTTACCTGTTGGGGGAACGACCTTTGGCGTTGCTCCTTGTCCTGTTTATGATATTGCAGGCACTAATATGTTTTCTCAAAATAAATCTATTTCTATGGCTATAACAGAAGCAGTTCTTCGCGGTAAAGGTAGTAGTTGTTATAATTCTGGTACTAATTGGACTATTGCTATTGGTTTAAATTTAAATACTAATACTTCTTGGTGTGTGGACACTGAAGGTTCAGCCAAAGTAGTGAACTCCGCACCATTGACGGCAATTAATGGAGTTACTTTTCACTGTAATTAAATTTGTTTATTTTTTATGATAATCAATCCTTACACTCTTATTTTTTTACTTTCATTTATTTTTTTTGTTTTGGGTTTGATTATTGGGAGTTTTTTAAATGTTGTGATTTGTCGAATGAATACTCGGAGGTCCTTGGGGGGCAGGAGCGCCTGTATGTCTTGTCAGTATAAATTGTGTTGGTATGAGCTTATTCCACTTTTTAGTTTTTTGATATTGAGGGGCAGGTGTCGAAATTGTAAAACAAGAATTTCCTTACTATATCCAATAGTAGAATTTACTACGGGCATTATTTTTTTTCTTTTATTTCTAAAGTTTTCCGCCATAGGCGGACCCGCCTCTGGCGGGCAAGATTTATATTTTTGGTTTAATACACGATTTTTATTTATTTATGCATATTATGCTGTGATGTTTTCTATTTTGATAGTTATCGTATTTTATGATTTAAAACATAAAATAATTCCGAATTCTTTTTCTCTAGCTTTTGGGATTTTGGCTTTTCTGGGTTTATTTTTCTTCCACACTTTATCTGTTTGGGAATTTTTGTCTGGAATACTTATTGCTACACCTTTTTATTTATTCTGGTTGTTGTCGAGAGGTAAATGGATGGGATTAGGAGATGCAAAACTTGTTCTTGGTCTGGGATGGTTTTTGGGCTTATCTTTGGGTTTTTCAGCCATTGTTTTAGCTTTTTGGATCGGGTCTGTTGTGGGAATTAGCTTGGTTTTTCTCAAAAAGGGCTATGGCATGAAAAGCGAAATTCCATTTGCCCCATATTTGGTTTTGGGCACAATGCTCGTTTTCTTTTTGGATTTGCATCTTTTTATTATATGAAAAATTTATATACAAAAATTCGTAATTTTAAATTTGTAATTCGTAATTGTCAAAAAGGTATGAGTTATGTGGAACTGATTGTTGTTTTGAGTATTTTTTCCGTTATGACTTCGGTAGTGCTTTTTAATTACGGTGGTTTTCAGGCAAAAGTAGATATTAAAAATTTAGCAAGTGATATTGCTTTAAAAGTTGTTGAAGCGCAAAAATCGTCTTTGTCTGGTAAATTACCTCCACTTGCGCAACAAATACAAATCGGTTCAACATGGAAACCATCTTACGGACTTTATATAAATCAAGCAGGGGATAACAAGAGTTTTATTTATTTTGTGGACATAGACTCAAATGGATATTTAAGCAACCCTGGCTGTGCTTTGGATGGAGAATGTTTAGAAAAAATTGCCATTACTAAAGGCGACAACATTTCTAGTTTAAAAGTTTTTTACAAAGATGGCACTTCCTCTTCTATGAGTGACTTAACCATGACTTTTCAAAGACCGAATTCGGGAGCTATTGTAAATACAAGTTTAGGCTTTGCTTCTCCTATTTCTTACGTGGAGATTACGATCGTTTCACCCAAAGGTCCTACGGCTACCATAAAGATATATCCTTCAGGTAGAATACAAGTGAACTAATTAATTATAAAGTAGAAAATTTATAAAGTTAAATGCAAAATAAAAATAACAAAAAAGGGGGCTACACGATAGTGGAAACAATGATTGCTGTTTCTCTTTTTTTAGTTATTACCACGATCGGCATGGGATCTCTTTTAAATGCTAATCTGCTTCATCAAAAATCTCAAAACATGCGTTCAATTTTAGATAATTTGAGTTTTATTATGGAAGATATATCCAGAAATTTAAGAACCGGTTCGAGTTATCATTGTTTTGTTGCTGGTGATGTTATTCCTTCTGTAACCTCGCCCATTGTCAGTACTCCCAAAAGTTGTCCAGATGGCTGGGCTTTAGCTTTTGAATCTTCCACTGGAATAAAGAATAATGATGACGATCAATGGCTTTATTATATAGATAATACTGGTAAAATTTTCAAATCAACGGCTGGTCCTTATTCTGCCGATAGTTTTATTCAATTAAGTCCCGACGAAGTTGTGATTGACACAACGGTATCTGGCTTTTCCGTCTTGGGCGCAGAAGGAGTGGCGACAGATTTACAAGAGCCCTTCGTGACAATTAGATTAATTGGCACTATAACTTTTAAAAATGTTGTCACCTCTTTTTCTTTACAAACTTCTGTTTCGCAACGATTGGTAGATATATGATTATGAAAAAAATCTTTCAACAAAAACATAAGGGGTTTACCTTGATAGAAACATTAATTGCTATTTCGATTTTTACCGTGTCAATTTTGGCGCTTATGTCGGTTCTTGGTCAAGGTATTTCTAATACCAATTATGCTAAGCAGAAAATAATTGCTTCATACTTAGCGCAAGAAGGCATTGAATATATGAGAAATATGCGTGATAATGATGTTTTGTATACTCAAATAACTGGTAAAAATTGGGGTAGTTTCAAATCCAAATTAGCTCCATGTAATTCGGGCAATG
>JBBUBO010000047.1:0-2969 GCA_038058205.1 Patescibacteria group bacterium | reverse complement strand
ATATACCTCAATTCCACTTTTCCGGAAGCTGAAATGCAAAAAGAAAAAGGGGTGATTATTGAAGAAATAAATATGTATGAAGATATGCCCCAAAGGCATGTGCAGGATTTAATGATGAAGTTACTCTATGGCGACCAACCAGCAGGCCGAAATATTGCAGGCGAGAAAAAAAATATTTTAAATATGAAGCGCGATGATTTTGTGGCATATAAAAAGAAACATTATCTGCCAGAGGCGACAGTGATCGTGGTGGCGGGACAAGTGACTGAAAAACAAGTATTTGATGAAGTAAATAAAATTTTTAAAGATGTAAAATGCGGGCATAAGGGTAAAAAAATAAAAACAAAAGACACGCAGAGTAAATCGGAAGTTTTAGTTAATTTTAAAAAAACCGATCAGACCCATTTTGTTTTAGCTGTGCGTACCTATGATTTATTTGATAAAAAAAATGCAAGTATTTCTGTATTGTCCGGAGTGCTCGGCGGAGGAATGAGCTCGCGTCTTTTTGTAAAATTGCGCGAAGAACTTGGTGTTTGTTATTATGTTCGCGCATATAATGATGCTTATACTGATCATGGTTTTTTGCAAATTTCGGCTGGAGTAGACAACAAGAGAATTAATGAAGTTGTGGAGGTGGTACTAGGAGAATGCAAAAAATTAAAAGACTATAAAGTGAGTGAGGAAGAATTAAATAAAGTAAAAGAATGTCTAATCGGCAATATGAAATTATCTTTAGAATTGTCCGACGATATCGCGAATTTTTACGGTGGACAAGAACTTTTGAAAAGAGAAATTTTGAAAGCTGAAAAGAAAGCGAAAGAAATAAGAGCAACTACCGCCAATCAAGTTCAAGCCTTAGCTAAAAATATTTTCAAAAATAATAAACTTAACTTGGCGCTCATCGGACCGTTTAAACAAAGAGCTCAATTTTCAAAAATACTGAAATTTTAAAAATTATGGTATTATGTTTCTATGTTTGAAAAGAGTACCGCCACTTCTATTTCTATATCTACCGGCACGATGGTTCGGGCTGTATTGCTTATTTTAGGCTTATTTTTGTTGTGGTTTTTACGAGATTTGATTCTGGTAGTCTTAACTGCGATAGTCTTGGCTTCTTTCGTGGAGTCAACTATTCCTCATTTTCAAAAAGTGGGAATAAATAGAGTGTTTGGAATTGTTATTTTGTACGTTGTTTCATTTCTTATTTTTGTTGGATTGTTTTATCTTTTTGCTCCACTTCTAATAACTGAAATTTATAATTTCTCCTCATTTATTTCGACTTATATTCCAGGTGTTTCTTTTTTGAACTATTTTAAAAATGAAGCTTTTTCTGGAGCCAAAGATATCGTTAACACTCTTTCTGGCAATTTTTCTCTTTCCTCACTATTGTCTGTGTCTAGAGCTTTCATTATAAATCTTTCTGGGGGTTTTTTCCAGACGATTTCAGTTGCTTTCGGAAGTATTTTTAACTTTATTTTGATTATTCTTATTTCTTTTTATCTTTCAATTCAAGAAAAAGGTATAGAAAATTTCTTGCGAATCATTATTCCTATTCAATATGATGATTATGTAGTGGACCTATGGGAGCGTTCACGTCGCAAAATTGCTCTTTGGATGAAAGGGCAAGTAGTTTTGGCTATAGTGGTAGCAGTTCTGATTTATTTAGTGTTATCGCTTCTCGGTATAGAATATGCGTTGCTTCTTTCCATTATTGCGGGAGTAATGGAACTCGTTCCCTATGGCATGCTTGTCGCATTAGTTCCCGCTTTTTCCTTTTCTTATCTTTCTGGAGGAATGTCTAGCGCTCTTCTAGTCTCCGGAGCTTATATAATTGTCCATCAATTTGAAGTTTTTCTTTTTGCTCCGATAATTATTAAAAAAATAGTGGGTCTCTCACCAATTGTTATTATCTTGTCTGTTTTAGTGGGTTTTGAATTGGGTGGGGTCTGGGGGGGAGTTCTCTCCATCCCCTTAGCCATTATCTTGATGGAGTTTTTGAATGATATTGAAAAGCATAAAATTTTAGCGCGCACAACTAATAAATAATGAAAAAATCTTTTTACATCACGACGACAATCCCTTATGTAAACGCCGATCCGCATATTGGTTTTGCTCTGGAGCTCGTACAGGCCGATGTGCTTGCGCGGTATCAACGTCTCAATGGCCGCGAAGTTTTTTCTAGCACCGGCACAGATGAATATGGGCAGAAGATTTGGGAAGCGAGCCAAAAAGAAGACAAAGATGTGCAGGATTATGTGGATCATTACGCGCAGAAATTTTTAGACCTTAAAGATGTTTTAAATCTTTCCTTGGATAATTTCATTCGAACGACAAGTCCAGAACACATCGTGGCAGCGCAGGAATTCTGGATTTTATGTGATAAAAAAGGTGACATTTATAAAAAAGCATACCGAGGACTTTATTGTGTCGGTTGTGAGAAATTTATTACGGAAAAAGATTTAATGGAGGGCCTTTGTTCACTTCATCCGACCAAGATTCCGGAGATGGTGGAAGAAGAGAATTATTTTTTTAGACTTAGTAAATATAAAGAGCAACTTCTAACATATTTAAATAAAAAAGAATCTATATTGCCAGAGTGGCGTAGGGCAGAAGCGTTGGAATATGTAAAAGACGGAATGGAAGACTTTTCTATTTCCCGTAGCAAGAAGCGTTTGTCTTGGGGCGTGCCGATACCGGGGGACGATACGCAAGTGATGTATGTGTGGTTCGGCGCTTTTGTGAATTATATTTCTACCTTGGGTTGGCCAGGAAGAACCTCACCCCAGCCCTCTCCTTATAAAGGAGAGGGGGAAAATCTTTATGAAAAGTTTTGGCAAGATGGATACACCGTGCAAGTCGCTGGCAAAGACATGGTGAAATTTCAGTCTGTGATGTGGCAAGGGATGCTGATGTCGGCGGGAATGTCTCCGCCGGACACGATAATTTACCATGGATTTATTACGGGTGAG
>JBBUBO010000046.1:0-2240 GCA_038058205.1 Patescibacteria group bacterium | reverse complement strand
AGGTATTTTGGGTTTGAATCTCTTAAGTTTTTGGCGGTTCCGCCAGCTTTTCTATGTGCCATATAACAATTGATTTTATTGAGCGAAGCGATTATAAAATCTTTGCCCTGTTAAATGCTCCTTTGGAGCTCTGCCGTAGGCAGAATTTAACAGGGTGATTAAAAAAACTCGCTACGCTCGTTACTTTCTTATATAATCAAGTATAAACAATTTTATGGAAAAAATCAAGCATTTTATAGAAAGCGATAAGGGAAAAGACATTTTGATGGTTCTGATCGTTATTTTGGTTGGCTTAGGGTCATTTGAGTTAGGTAGACTATCAAAAGTAAGCTCTAGCGCGGGCATAAAAATAGAATATTCTAATCAAAATCAAGAAAATGTCGAAAATAGCATTTCCTCTGAAAATTCACAAAATTCAACACAAACGGCAAATACAATTTCTGTAATTCAAAATGGAAAAAATTTCTTCGCTTCAAATAGGGGAAGTAAATATTATTCTCTGGGCTGTTCATCAGGAAAAGATATCAAGCAAGAAAATAGAATTTATTTTGCAACAGGGGAGGAGGCAGAACAGGTTGGTTATGCTTTATCTAGCTCGTGTAGGTAATAGAGACCGTGTCGCACAATATATGTTTTAGACATGCTAGAATAGCGTGTCTAAAACATTAAAAAGATTGTGCGACATTTTCTATGCTCGCACAATCTTTTTTACGGTATCATAGGGACCACAAACATTTTATTTAAAAACATTCTGAAATGCAGTTTTGAACCAAGTAACGATCTCAGACGTGGAAGTACCGAAGTAAGCCAGGATACTGGAAATAGTGAGACCAAAATAATTCATAATAACTAAAGCGACAACAATTAAAATAATTGTTTGTATAAAACCACCCTCCTCTCCCCTATTTATCTTTTTTAAATTATTTATCATACTTTTCTATTTTACCATAGACTAAACATTGAAACAATACAAACATTTATTTTTTATAGAAAGGTAAATAGTACATAGGGTCAAGGTAAGCATTAATCGGTGCAATAGGCTGTTTTAGAATTCTTCCAGGACAAGATTTGCTCGGCACAGTTGCTATACTAACTGCACTTGAAACATAAAGAGAAACATGCAGATGTGGTCCCGTAACTCTGCCAGTACCTCCAGTATAGCCCACCTCTTCTCCCCTTGTTACTCTTTGCCCTTCCTGAACTTTGATAAATGATAAGTGCCCATAGGTGCTAGAAAGACCGTTATTGTATTCTATAAAAATCCATTTACCAAAAGAAACACCAGAACAAATAATATCCGTATCTCCTGTGCCTTTTACAATACCATCTGCCATAGCTTTGACTGGTAGTGGAGTTTTAGCTCGAAAATCAGTACCACTATGACCACTAACATAAGTTCTGTGTGGCCCAGTTTTTGCTCCAAATTCTTGAGTAACGAAAATTTTATCTAAGGGCCAACTTAAAACACCACTGCTCGGCAACTTGGATGGATCAAGGATAAATTGTAACTGTGCTTCATAATTACGTAATTCTTTTTCAAAGATTTCTTTTTTTGCCAACTGATCTTTCAAAAGTTTTTGATAATTGGCTTCACTGTTTTTTGTTTGTTTTAAAAGTTTATTCTTTTCATTTGTATTTTGTATTACTATTTTTTGCTGGTCCGAAAGTTTAGACTTAAGACGGGTCAATTCATTTTTAGCATTAACAGTTTCTTCGCGAGTATCTTCCAGTTCTCCTTTTATTTGTTTTAATTCTTTTATTTTTTCTCTAATTTGTTCCCGAACGGTTATAATATTATCTATATCATTCCACATTATTGTAAAATCATCTTCCGACAGAAGAGTCTCCAGTATATTATTCATCTCCATCTCATTCGTATTGCGAATTTGAAGCCTAATAGATTCTATGTCATTGATAATGGAACTTTGTTTACTCTTTATATCAGAGCTCAGACTTTGGATTTTTAAATTAGTTTTATCAATTTTCTTTTGCGTCACTGCGATGTCTGCATTTAACTTTTTTCGCGTGATGTCGAGTTCCTTAATTGATTTGGCTAGAGAATTTTTCTGTTGCCCGATACCATCGAGCTGAGCCTGATAAGCCATTATTTCTTTTTCCAATTGCTTTATATCAAAATCTTTTTGGTTTATCTTTCCCTGAAGTTCATCAACGCTTTGCGCAAAAGAAAAAACGGTCGAAAAAAAAGCGAAGGTTATTAGTAAAAATAAAAAAAATATTTT
>JBBUBO010000045.1:0-2451 GCA_038058205.1 Patescibacteria group bacterium | reverse complement strand
AAACAACACCGGAAGTCGTGGTTGTTCCTGTCACTGTTCCTGAAGAAATAGTGGTGGACCCGGTATGCGAACCTGAACCAAGGGTGATTGAACCAGTGGTATTCGCGGCGCCTAAAATAAACGCGTCCGTGGCCGCTGTGTTAAGACCTGTAGTAGTCATAGTAAGCGTTGCGCCGGCAGAACCTGCTCCTACTCCTACGACCAGAGCTAGAGTTAAAAAACCTAAACCTAAACCTTTAAATATTTTTTTCATGAATAATTTTAAACGAACGTAGTGAGTATTAAAATTTTCACCCTGTTAAATGTCCTACTGGACAATTTTTGCTTTGCAAAAATTATTTAACTGGGGTTAGAAAACTAATCTCGCTTTGCTCGTTAAGTTTCTAATAATATAAACACTAATAATAATTTCACTAATAATAATTTCACTAATAATAATTTTTCTCAATTTCCTAATAATGCATTTATAGAAAATCGAATTTCACAAAAAAGTATTCGACACTTTGATGCAACATAATTATACAACAAGAATAAAAAATAGAACACAACAAAAAATGTGGATAACTTTTGTTATCCACATTTTTATTTACTCAACCCCCTTGTGTTCCCCCTTATCAGGGGAAAAATTTGTTTCTCCTCGCCCTGACTCGCCTCGCTGAAGCTCAGGCGAAGCGGGCAAGGGAGAGGTTGGGAGAGGGTTCTTAATTCAATTCACCTCACCTCAATCCTCTCCTTAGCAAGGAGAGGAGGAAAATTACTTAGCTTTCTCTGTTAAAGTCTTCGCAATAGAGCTCGTGTCCGATAGAGCGCTATAAAAAACAACGTTGTCCTTTATAAGATGTATGCCACCTTGAGGCGCCCAAAGCGCTTCATTCATAGGAGTAAGCTGAAAATTAGTCTTTTTAGGGTCCTCTGCATCCTGTACAGTGTTTAAAATATAGCCATCTTTAAGCTGAAGATCAGGGAAAGTCGTTAATCTGCCGACATAAACCTCTTTTGTCGTCAGATAGACTACAGAGTAAGCATTAGAACGACTAGCTTTATACTGTAAAAAACCTAATCCGAGCACAATTAGAACCAAAACAACCAATATAACTAAATTCCTTTTACTCATATTTTTACTGATTATTATTAATAATAATACGACTTACTTTTGTTTTTTCTCAAGCACATTAACTCGAGAAGCAAGCTGATCAAACATATGATACGACACAAATCTATCTCCCAAATTCAATATATCTTTACGAATATTTTTATTACTTTCTTTCAATTCTCCTACGTCTTTTTTAACTTCTTTTACATCTTTTTTTACTTCTACCATATCTTCTGTAAGTTTAAGAACATTAGTTGCAATAATTTCAACTAATTTCTCTATTTTATCTATTTTTTTGTTTTCACCTCCTTTCAACATGCTCTCAGTATATCAAACTAAATTTTTTTTGCAAATTCTATACTACTATTATGGATTTATTTTCTTTTGTAAAGCCTCAACTTTTATTTTATACGACGCATTGTCCGGTTCAAATTCAAGCAAAGATTGCCATATAGTCAAGGCAGACTCAAAGTCTTTTATTTCTTCTAAATAGAGCGTGTATAATTTTACCATATTTATATCATTGTTGGTATTTTTCAGAGCGTCTTGGAAAAAAGTTTTCATTTGTTCCGCATCTCTTTTTAACCCATAAAAATAGACTTCATATAATTTAGTATAAACGGAAACACTACTAGGACTTAGTTCTAGGGCTTTCAAGAAATGGTCTTCGGCTTCAACGAACTTCCTCATACTATAATAAGCAGATCCGGCATTTGAATATGGCACATATTCTTTGGGAGACACTTCGGAAGCCTTTCCATATGCCTTTAGGGCGTCTAGGAGTCTCCCTTTAGTTTCATATTCAATTCCCTGCTGTAAATACTGGTCGTAAGTGAGTGTGGGTGCAGATGCAACCCCCTTTAATTCCCCCTTATCAGGGGGAATTTGACCCGCCTCCCCTGACTCGCCTCGCTGAAGCTCAGGCGAAGCGGGCAAGGGGAGGTTTGGAGGGGTTGGTATTTCAGCTGGCGCTTGCGCTTTTTTATAATAAAAACCTCCTATTGCTAAAACTACAACAATTACTGAAATAATAAGGTTTTTTTGTGTTAAATTTTCTTTCATAAGACTATTGTAATTTAATTTATCATAAAATACAACCCCCTCATTCCCCCTTATCAGGGGGAATCCTCACCCCTTTCCCCTCTCCATAAAGTTTTTTTATGGAGAGGGGAAATAAGGGGTGAGGGAATTTTTTCTCCCCTGATAAGGGGAGATATAAGAGGGGTTGAATAACAAAAAACCACCCCTTTCGAGGTGGTTTTTTGTTATTTTGTAGTATTCGACCCCCGCCTTGACTAGTCGAGGCAGGTCTACAAAATTAATTAACTAAATTAGTAAGAAAGCGTAATCGTACCGCC
>JBBUBO010000044.1:0-4010 GCA_038058205.1 Patescibacteria group bacterium | reverse complement strand
GCCCGAAGGCGGGTGATTTACAGTCACCTGGAATAGCCGCTATCCGACCGGTGCAAATTATTTACAATGTTTAAATATCTACTTACATGCTTAGGATTAGATGGTTTAATCTCCTTAAAAAATCTTTTCACATCTTTTCTCTTAGTAAGATACATATTAAACAAACTAATACTTGACGGATTGTATTCTAACTTTTTAAGCATAAATTGTAAAGATTTCAGTATTGGCAAAGACCTATTACAAAAAGACATTTGAATACCATATTTTAATTTATAAACTGATCCATCAGTATCAAAAAACCCTCTTAAAAAACTTCTCATAAAATCATTTTTATTAAAAATCCATTTTGGAACATCAACTTGTGACTTCACCTTATTGTTAACAAGACCTTGTTTCAACAGCCATGATGTTATATCTACCGAACCCAAATAAACATCTCTATATCCAGTATCACGCAAAGAAATCTTTACATGTGTCTTAAATATTTTCTCAATAAGTGATTTTACATGTTTAGCATATTTTTCTTCTTTATTTCCCAAACTAACAACAACTTGAAAATGGCTTACATGTCCATCACCAAGCATTATTCCAAAAAATTCTGCTATATCTTTAGAATATTTGTTAGGAATTTTTACATCAGTTCTCTTTTTTAAATAATTCTTTTTTAAATGTGGTTGAGTTTTAATACCTAAACGCTCAAATCTTCTAAAAATTGTTTGTTCCGATATACCTAAAATTTTTGAAACTTCACTCAAACTTTTATTCTGTTTAATATACAAATCTAAAAGCTCAGAACGGTATCTATATTCTTCTTCTTTTGTCCAACGACGAGCCATTATTTAATAATATCATAACTCAAAAAACTAGCAATTGACCACTCTACTATATATATTACACCGAAGATTTAGATTGCACATGAAAAGTGCTTTTAATTTTTCCTGTGCCTTTTTTCTTTTCTATTAAAAGTTCTTCACTTCTTACAGACACAGAAACAACATCTCCTTTTTTCACTCCGTTCCCGATGATGTAGGAAGCGACAGGATTTAGAATTTTGTTTTGAATTAAACGATTCAGTGGTCGAGCGCCAAAATGCGGGTCATAACCCTCTTTGGCAAGGTGCGCCAAAGCTTCGGGAGTAATCTCTAAATCAATTCCCTTGCCTACTAGACGATCTTTAACTACTTTAATTCGCAAGTTTACTATCTCAGCTATGGCTTCCTCGGATAACACATCGAAAACAACAGTTTCATCCAAGCGATTTAAAAATTCCGGACGGAAATTTTCTTTCAATGCCTCCAGAACTTTTTCTTTCATATTGCTGTAATTTTGATTTTGAGAATTATTAGAAAAGCCAATCGATTCCATTTTCTCCACAAATTGCGAACCGATATTTGAAGTCAAAATGATAATTGTATTTTTAAAATTTACCACTCTACCTTTGCCGTCGGTCAATCTGCCTTCGTCAATCAGCTGTAAAAGCACATTGAAAACTTCCGGATGAGCTTTTTCAATCTCATCAAAAAGCACCACCGCATACGGCCTGTGGCGTACTGCTTCGGTAAGTTGTCCTGATTCATCGTAGCCTACGTATCCTGGTGGAGAACCGATAAGTTTCGATATTGAATGCCTTTCCATATATTCAGACATATCGACACGAATAATAGCGCGGTCGTCGTTGAACATAAAAGCACCCAAGGCTTTTGTTAACTCGGTCTTGCCAACACCCGTCGGACCCAAAAAAATAAATGAACCAATAGGCCTATTCGGATCGCCAATGCCGGCACGAGAACGACGGATCACATCCGCTACAGTTTTAATCGCTTCAATTTGACCCACGACTCTTTTTTGCAATTCTATTTCCATTTTTTCAAGTTTGGCGCGTTCTTCTTCGAGCATCTTGGTAAGTGGTATACCAGTCCAGCGAGCGACGACTTCGGCAATGTCTTCTGCGGTAATTTCTTCTCTCAAAATTCGGCGGGATTTTTGCAATTTTTTCAATCGCGCCAATTTGATTTCCAAATCTTTTTTCAAAAGTGGAATTTTGCCGTAACGTATTTCCGCCGCGCGCGACAAATCAGACCGCATCTCCGCGTCTTCAGCTTCTAAACGAATAGTCTCCATTTCTTTTTTGATAATGCGAATTTCGGAAACGATATTTTTTTCATTTTGCCACTTGAGTTCTAGTTCCTTGGTTTTTTCCGATAAATTACCTATTCCTTTATCTATTTCTTTGAGCCTATTTTTTATTTCATTATTCTTTTCTGTATTCTTGTTTTTTTCTTCATGTAAAACAGCCAACTCTTTTTTCAAAGCTTCTTTTTCGATTTCCAGACGCATTATTTTTCGGTGCGCATCTTCTAAAACGGGTGGTTTATTTTCCAACATTATTTTTAGCGATGAAGAAGCTTCATCGATCAGGTCTACCGCCTTGTCCGGCAGAAATCTGTTTGTAATATAGCGCGCAGATAGATTCACTGCAGAGACGATAGCGTCATCTGTGATACGTACACCGTGAAAAAGTTCATATTTTTCTTTGAGTCCACGAAGTATCGCTATGGCATCTTCCACGCTCGGCTCATCTATATAGACAGGTTGAAAACGTCGAGCTAAAGCTGGATCCTTTTCAATATGTTTCTGATATTCGCGTAAAGTCGTCGCGCCGATTGCTCTAAGCTCACCACGAGATAATGCCGGCTTCAACATGTTCGAAGCATCCATCGTGCCTTCCGCCCCTCCAGCGCCGACGATTGTGTGAATCTCATCAATGAAAAGAATTATTTTCCCATCGGCTCGTTCGATCTCCCGCATTATGCCTTTTAATCTCTCTTCAAATTCTCCGCGATATTTTGTACCAGCGACAAGCATACCTAAATCAAGAGATACAAGCTCTTTTTCTTTTAGAGATTCCGGAACATTATTTTTGACAATCATTTGCGCGAGCCCTTCCACTACAGCCGTTTTTCCAGTTCCCGCTTCGCCGATCAAAATCGGATTATTTTTTGTTCGACGAGAAAGTATCTGCATAATGCGAGTTATTTCATTATCACGGCCAATGACTGGATCGAGCTTGTCTTCTTTCGCGAGCTTCGTCAAGTTGCGTGTGTATTTCAAAAGTAATTTGAATTTCTTCGGCTCAGTAACGTCGGTAATATTTTGACTGCGCAACTGCTCCAGAACTTTTATCACCGCATCTTTATGGATTCTAAATCGCGCCAAGGTCTCTCGCGCTTCGCTGTTGACTTCGAGCAAAGCAACAAAAAGATGTTCTGTCGAAACAAAATCATCCTTCATAAACTCCGCTAATTTAGCGGAATGTTCAATAACCTGCGCTATATCCGGATTCAAATAAATCTGATACGAGGGCGAAAGAGTATTGTGACTCTCCGGCAATTCGATCAATTCCAAAACAGAATCAGTCAGAAGCATTGTATCCACTTCCAATTTATCTAAAATAGAATTCACTATTGATTCTTCCTGCAACAAAAGCGCCGCGAGTAAATGAAACGCTGAAACATGATTCACCCCGCGTTCGATAGCAAGCTCGTGAGCTTTTTTAATAGCATCCTTTGATTTGGTTGTAAATTTATTTAACGGTGGCATTGAATAAGTTAAAAGTTTATAAATAAAAAGTTTTTCTTACTGTGCTTTTGGGGTGACTGGAGCTGTCAAAACACTAGTGATCGTCTTGATTGGAGCAAAATTTGTTGTGTCGCCAGAAAGAGAAATACCTAGAGCTTCACCATCTAGATTGAGGACCAGTCCTCCGGCACTGGTTTTGGTGATATTAATATCATTTCCTTCAAAAATATAAGACGATATGCTACTACCCATTACGATAACTTTTTGCCCTATTTTCATTTTATCCAAATCTCCAAAAGCTGGCACAGTAAAGGCAACCTTGCTTTTACCATCGACTGGTTCTCCTATCTTCAAGAAAGAAAAACCCGCTTCATCTGTCGATAAAAATTCAGCCTTAAATTTACCACTCTCGTTTTTAACATAATAAACAC
>JBBUBO010000043.1:0-1913 GCA_038058205.1 Patescibacteria group bacterium | reverse complement strand
TTTGAAAGGTTCGCCTCGCTTCGCTCGGCGACTAATTTGTATTCAATTTTGGGGGTAAAAACGAATTCCCGATTTCGCAAAATATGGTTCGAGCCGATGTTTTTCTACGGGTTCATTTGCGGTTTTGAGCGGTGCGGCTCTGCCGCCTTTCCGAATTTTCGCGGGGAGATTTTTCCGGAAAAGTGCGTTCGGACTAATTCAAGAATACTGCACAAAAAATGCAACGAACTTTTATAAATGCTATTATAATAAAATTATGATGGGTAAATTTATTGTTGCTAGACACCATGAATCCGAATGGAACAAGCTCGGTAAGTGGACGGGAAAAGTAGATGTTGGTTTGACTGATCATGGTTTTGAAATGTCTAAAAAAATGGGGAATTTGATTAGTGACCTTGGGATAGATCAAGCTTTTGCTTCTACTCAAATACGTTCTGTGGAAACTCTTTTTTACATGGAAGAGAGTAAGTGTATGGATGTGCCGATTACGAGAAGTGCCGCTTTTAATGAGCGTGATTATGGTATTTACACCGGTAAGAATAAGATGGAAATGTTGAAGTTGCTCGGAGAAGAAGAGTTTAACAAACTACGTAGAGCTTGGGATTATCCAGTGCCAAATGGCGAGACTTTAAAAATGGTTTATGAGCGCGTAGTGCCGTATTATTTGAGTACCGTTTTGCCCTTATTGAAAGCTGGAAAAAACATTTTATTAGTGGCTCATGGCAATTCAATCCGCGCTTTGATGAAATATATAGAGAAATTAAGAGAAGACGATATGATGCATGTCGAAATGCTTTTTGGCGCGGTGGTTATCTATGAGCTGAGCGAAGAAGGATATATGGTTAATAAAGAAGTTAGAGAAGTTCCTGCTGATAAATAATATGACAAATTCAAAAGTACAAATTGTCGCGACGATCGGTCCGGCTTCAGACAAAAGGGAAGTGTTAAAAGCTATGATCGAGCAAGGACTTGATATAGTTCGCATGAATTTTTCTTGGGGCGACATAGAGACCCGCATAGAGCAAATAAAATTAATTAAAGAACTCGGAGCTGAGCTTGGTAAAAAAGTTCTGATTATGATTGATTTGCCAGGACCGCGCATACAGGAAGATGGTAGCCATACGTATGATAACAATATTATTTCAGCCATTACTGAGCAAGACAAAGAATTTATAAAATTTGGAGCCGAGTATGAGGTGGATTATATCGCTGTTTCTTTTGTTGGCGGACCGGAGGATATTGAAAAATGCCGTAAAATTATCGCTGAATACTCCGGTACCCAAAAAATTATTGCTAAAATAGAAAGAGCCATAGCGATAAAAAATCTAGAGAAAATTATTTTAAGTTCCGATGCAGTGATGGTGGCGCGCGGAGATCTCGGCAATGAAGTCCTGATCGAACAAATACCTTTTGTTCAAGATAGGATAGTTCAATTGTGTAAAAAAAATAAAAAGCCAGTCATCGTCGCGACAGGGACACTTCTTTCAATGGTAGAAAATAAAACACCGACTCGGGCGGAAGTAACTGACACAGCCTACGCGGTTTTGCAAGGCGCGAATGCGGTCATGCTCTCAGAAGAAACAGCTGTGGGAAAATATCCGGTAGAAGCAGTGGTTATAATGAAAAAAATTATGCTCGAAGCGAAAAAACATTTAGATAATAGTATTCATTCTAATCCTTTTTGAAATGGTAAAAATAAAAAGAGTCGAGGCGATAGAAATTTTGGATTCACGGGACCATCCGACGGTTGAAGTTTCTTGTGAGTTGGAAAGTGGTATTTTGGAAAAAGCGTCCGTGGCCTCAGGCGCGAGTATTGGCATTCACGAAGCATATGAACTACGTGATCATGATGAACATAGATACAATGGGCTCGGTGTGCTCAAGGCAGTTAATAATATAAATACTGAAATTGA
>JBBUBO010000042.1:0-8299 GCA_038058205.1 Patescibacteria group bacterium | reverse complement strand
GTGAATCCGTCTATAATCTTGTCATCAAATACCACGGCTCGATTACGGCTGAACACAATGACGGCATCATCCGCACACCTTATTTAAATAAAATGTATGAACCGCATATCCTCAAAATTTTTGCAGAAATTAAAAAAATATTCGATCCAAAAAATATTTTTAATCCCGGCAAAAAAGTCCCGACCACTGACATGGGTGGAACGAAAGATTATATCTTAAAGCACATAGCGCTAGAACACAAAACAAGTCATAAGGTTTAAGCTTGATTTTTTATTTTTTTTCTATATACTATATTTCATGTTTATTATTAAGGCGGAAGCGCGAGATTTGAATATAAAAATAGATGATTTGAGAAAATCTGGGAAAATCCCAGCTGTTTTTTATGGAGCAGGGAAAATGACCACTTCTATTTCTATTTCTAAAATTGAATTCAAAAAAATCTGGCGAGATGCCGGAGAGTCTTCAGCTGTAAAAGTCTCAATTCCAACAGGCGAAATTGATGTTCTTATTCACGAAGTGCAGGTGGACCCAGTTACGAGTGAACCCATCCATGTAGATTTTCTCGCTATCGATATGAAGAAGAAAATCAAGGTTAATGTCCCGCTTGTTTTCGAGGGTATTTCAAATGCAGTTAAGTCTGGAATCGGAAATTTAGTAAAAGTTCTTCATGAGGTTGAAGTCGAAGCTTTGCCGGCCGATCTTCCACACAATCTCGTTGTTGATATTTCTAAATTGGAATCTTTAGACAACAATATTATTGTTTCCGATATTAAATTGCCTGCTGGAGTGGCCGTCGTTACGAATGACGCAGATATTGTGGCATCTATTGTAACTCAAGTGGAAGAAAAAGAAGAAATTGTACCAATCGATCTATCTGCTATTGAAGTTGAAAAGAAGGGTAAAAAAGAAGAGGAAAGTGAAGCTCCTGCTGAAGCCACTCCGGCCGAGGTTAAAAAAGATAAATAATTGTGTTACAATGAAAGCTATGGGGAAAATAATAACCCTGGTTTTTGTTTTCATATTTTCCATATTTTTTACGACATTTCCGCATAATGCATCGGCTGATTTTGACTGCGAGAATGATCTTAAATCAACTTCAGCTCCGGAGCAAAAACAATTTTGCCAGAGCCAGCTTGACCAATTAAATCAGCAGCTTATTGAACTTAATGCTCAATTAAATAATCAAAAAAAACAAACAGGGACCCTGAAGGGGGATGTGGATTATTTAACCAGTCAGATTAATGCTCTAAAAAAGAAAATCAAAGCTCGAGCGCTCGTGATTGCCCAACTCAAGGTAAACATCAAGGAAAAAGTGAATGTCATCCAATCGCTTTCCAATAAAATAGATCGCGAACATGAATCCCTTGCTCAACTCTTGCGAAATACAAATGAATTTGACGAAGAAAATGTTGTTCGTTTAATTCTCTCTGGTGACAGTGTCTCAAGTTTTTATGGCGATTTGGAATCTTATTCTTCGCTCAAGGAAGCCGTTAAAAAATCTACTGATATTGTTCGGGGGATAAAGAATGATACAGAAGTGGCTAAAAAAGATTTAGAGAAAAAACAAGATGCAGAAACGGATGCAAAAGCTGAGCTTGAAAATGCGCAAAAAAAAGTGGTTCAGTCTGAATCAGAGAAAAAACAACTTTTGACTATTTCCAAAAATAAGGAAATTGAATATCAAAAATTAGCGGCGGAGAAAAAAACTAAAGCAGATAAAATTCGTAGCGCCTTGTTTAACCTCGCTGGTATTTCCACCAAGATTGATTTCGGTACGGCGCTTAATTATGCAAATGAGGTAAAAAATAACACGGGTGTCGATCCTGCATTCTTGCTCGCGATATTGACTCAAGAGTCTAATCTTGGCGCGAATGTCGGACAATGTTATCTGACAAATCCTGATACTGGCGCAGGAGTTGGGAAAAATACTGGAACATCTTTTTCTAATGTGATGAAGCCCTCGCGCGATGTTGGACCATTTATGGAAATCACAAATGCCCTTGGCCTTAATGCTTTTAATACTGCTGTGTCATGTCCGATTGCTGGTGTGGCTGGTTACGGAGGAGCAATGGGTCCAGCGCAATTTATCCCTTCCACTTGGAAAATTTTTGCGAGTCGTTTGCAAGATATTCTAGGCTATCATGCTAATCCATGGTCTCCACGGGATGCATTTATGGCTTCTGGAATGTACTTGACAGATCTTGGCGCAGTAGGTAATAGTACTAGTACGCAGAATCGAGCTGCTTGTAAATACTATGGTTCAGGGGGGTCTTCGTGTTCTTATAGTAGGAGTGTGCAAAAATTAAAATCAGGCATACAGGACAATATAGATTTGCTTTCAAGCTAAAACTGTGATATGTTTAAAAATGGTTCTTAAGAGATTTTCTCCAAGAACCATTTTATGAAAAAAGAGATACATCCAAAATATGATTTAAAAACAAAGGCCACCTGTGCTTGCAAGGCGGTTTTTGAAGTTGGCTCAACAATGCCCGCCATCGCGATGGAAATTTGTAGTCAATGCCACCCTTTCTATACTGGAAATGAAAAAATAATGGATACGGCTGGACGTGTTGAAAGATTTAACAAGAGAAAAGCATTATCTTCAAAATCGAAGAAATAAATGTTAGACCTAGAAGAATTAAAAAAGAATCATAACACTAGCTACCTCGCTAGTGCTTTGGAGAGATTAGCTTGTGAAGAGGCGCAAGTACAGGAAATACTCGCAGGCGATGACTCCTTGTATGAACTTGCAACTAAAGAACTGAAATTTATTCAGAAAGAAAAAGAGAGATTGGAAAAACAAGTACAAGATATTCTAGATAAAGACAAAGAAGAAGAGGAATTTTCAAACGAGGTAGTTTTAGAAATACGCGCTGGGGCCGGAGGAGACGAGGCTTCTCTTTTTGCGTGGGAGCTCACGCATATGTATGAGAAATATTCTGAAATGCAGGGCTGGCAATGGAGGGTGAATTATGAATCAAAAAGCGACTTGAATGGCTATAAAGAAGCGAGTTTTGAAATAAAAGGCAAAGACGTTTACAAAAAAATGCGTTACGAAACGGGTGTTCATAGAGTACAAAGAATACCAGCAACAGAAAAAAATGGACGAGTACATACTTCGACTGCATCAGTGGCAGTGCTTCCGATAAAAAAGAAAATAACTTTTAAAATTGATCCGAGTGAATTTGAATTGGAATATTCGCGTTCTGGCGGAAAAGGCGGACAAAATGTAAACAAGGTTGAAACAGCCGTGCGTATCATCCACAAGCCAACGGGGCTCGATGTGCGTTCAACAAATGAAAGAAGTCAACTTGCAAATCGTGAAAAAGCGATGACTATTTTGACGGCAAAACTTCAACAGCTCGAAGAAGAAAAAGAAGCTCAAAAATATGCGGGTGAAAGAAGGACTCAAATAGGCACCGGAGACCGATCAGAAAAAATCCGTACTTATAATTTCTCGCAAGACAGAGTGACAGACCATCGTATTAAAAAATCTTGGCACAATTTGCCAAAAATACTCGAAGGTGACATTGGGCAGATCATAGATGACATCGAATCCGGTGCAGCAGGGGATGAAGACGAGGAATAACTTTTATCTACAAATTGCTTTTTATTTTATATTTGATATGCTTGTGGAGTAGTTTCTCACTTAGCGAAAAGGGGTTCTACGTTTATAAATAGTTTTTTGTCCTTTTTATTAAAAAAGGAAGAAATAAGTTTATGGCTACAAAGCTATATGTAGGGGGACTTCCTTACAGCACACAAGAAGGTGCTCTAAAAGAGCTCTTCGCACAAGCTGGATCTGTTGTATCCGCTGTGATTATCATGGACAAAATGTCTGGTCGCTCAAAAGGTTTTGGATTCGTAGAAATGTCATCACAAGATGAAGCTTCAAAAGCTGTTTCTATGTTCAATGACCAAGAATTTGAAGGACGCAAACTTACTGTCAACGAAGCTCGCCCCATGGAAGCTCGTCCACCAAGAAGTGGTGGTAATGACCGAGGCGGTTACGGTGGTGGAGGAGGTGGACGCAGAGAATACTAATTCTAAAAACTTCTAAAACAAAGACCCCGTGTAATACGGGGTTTTTGTTTGCATGGATTTAGTCATGTACTAGTACATGATATCATCATACTAGTATGCTGATAATTGATAAATTATTGTTTGCTGAAATTACCTTTTTTTGTTATAGTTTTTTTGTAATTATGTTGAGTGTGTAGTTGTTGGGTACCAGAGTCCAAGATTTGTAATTATGGATTGTTTGATAAATAAATATTTGAGTGTGTAGTTCAGTGGTAGAACGCTGTCCTGATAAGACAGAGGCCGATGGTTCGATCCCATCCACACTCACATGGACTGACAAATGATCAGTCTAAAATGTAGTTCTTTCAAGAGAGGTTATTATGTCTCGTCAAGGAGAAGTAAAAAAAGAGTTTAGTAATAGAATTGTTTTTACTTTATTCGCTTTGACACTTTTGGGTATTTTAATCTTGATTGGCCTAGAGGTGATCGTTGCTTTTAGGCAAGGTTCCAACTTGCTTCGGTCTGTTGTAATGTGGATTGGAGTGGCCATATGGGGAGCAGTCACCCTCATGCTTTGGCATGAGAAGCTGAGAAGGAAACTACAGATATCCTTTCGACTTCTTTTACCATCGACGGTAATTACCACAGTTTCAGTGGCTGGGATTTTTGAACACAGTTTGGCAACTTTCACTGCAATTGCTGGTGCTTCGATCCTGATCTTGATCCTCTTCATTGTCTTTGTTCTTTTTTCTCTCGCTTCTATGGGGGATGAAGAGTATCGAAATTCAGTGGGCGGTAATGAATAGTGAAATGGCCTATCGGCCAAAATAAAGGCGTCTGGGTCGCTTTTGCGAAAACCCAGACGTCTTTTCAATTTGCGTCAATGGTGTTTTTGTATTATTCTTATGAAAGAAAGCCATACAGGCTTTCTTTTTATGGATGAAAACAATAAAAAAGGGGCAAATTGGTGGAAACCAGCGGTAGAGATATTTACTCAGATTTCTGGGTGGATTGTTGGTCCGATTGTTATGGCTTTAGTTTTCGGTAAAATGCTGGATACTCGTTACGGAACCAAACCAATTATATTTCTTGTTTTTGCAGGTGTAGGATTTTTAATCACTTGCGTAGGTATTGTTAGAGTTATAAAAAGTTATACAAAAAAATTAAAAGAAATAGAAAAGAATGACAAGGTTTAACCTTGTCCAAAAAACGAATGGAAAAAATTGCACACGAAATTACATTATTTGCAGAACCTATCTTTCACTTAGAAGGTTTTACTATTACGAATGCATTATTAACTTCATGGGTAGTAGTCGGCATCATTATAATTTTATCTTTTATTTTGCGTTTTAAATTAAAAGAAGTTCCCAGCAAAATACAAAATATTTTTGAAATAATTATTGAGGGTGCATTAAATCTTTGCGATCAAGTTACCAACAGTCGAGTTCTTTCCACAAAAATTTTCCCAGTTGCTATATCTGCTTTCTTTTTTATTTTGATAAATAATTGGCTCGGACTTTTGCCTATTGGTGGTTTAGGACTTTTAGAGAAGGGAGAAGGGGGGTTAGCTTTTATCCCATTTTTACGAGGAGGTACAGCTGACATAAATACGACTATGGCGCTTGCTGTGATGGCAGTAATAGGCGCAAATATCTTCGGCATATTGTCTATCGGTATATGGAAAACTTTTAACAAATATGTTAATCTAAAGGCACTCGGTGGCATTTTTACTAAGTTGCGAAAAGAGCCCACGGTTATTATCGTAGCGCCGATTACGTTCTTTGTTGGAATAATTGAAATTATCAGTGAATTTGCGAAGATTGCTTCGCTCTCTTTCCGTTTATTCGGAAATATTTTTGCTGGAGAAGTTTTGCTCGCATCTATGGCAGCTCTCGTGGCTTATATAGTTCCTGTACCATTCTTATTCCTCGAAATCATGGTGGGAGTAATTCAGGCTCTGATCTTCTCAATTTTGTTAGTTGTTTACTTTACGATATCCGCTACTGATCATGATGAGCACGAACATGAACATCACGAAAAATTGGCGCATGTTTAAATATTATAAATTCCTGCCCGACTTAGTCATTCAGGCGGGAGTCGAAAAATTATTAGAAAATAAGAAAAAAATATTATGGAAAAAGAAGTTGTAAGTTCAGTTGTAAATTTAGTACCAGTTGCCAAAGCTATCGCTATTGGTCTCGGGGCATTAGGTCCAGGTCTTGGTATCGGTATGATCGGTGCGAAAGCCATGGAAGCTATCGGAAGAAATCCTGAAGCTGCTGGAAAAATTTTGGTTCCGATGCTTTTGGCTGCCGCATTCGCAGAAGCTATTGCTATTTACGCATTGGTTGTGGCATTTTCTATCTAAAATTCCCCCTCTCCTTAATAAGGAGAGGGTTGGGGTGAGGTGAATTAATTAAGAACCCCCTCTCAATCTCCCCCTTGTTAAGGAGGAGAGGAATAAAAAACAAAATCATGGAATCAATTATTTCAACATTTCACATAGATTGGAAAATTATCATCGCACAGATGATAAATTTTGTGATTGTTTTCGTCGTTTTATATATCTTTGCTTTAAAACCTCTTTCAAAGCTTATGAAAGAGCGAGGAGAGAAAATAGCAAAAGGTATAGATGATGCAAAAAATAATGCTGTAATTTTAGAAAAGACTGCTAAAGAATATGAAGACGTCTTGACTAAGGCTCGTATCGAAGCAAATAACATTTTCCAAACTAGTAAAAAAGAAGCAGAAGTTAAAAAAACTCAAATGCTCGAAAATGCTAAAGTTGAAGTGGCTGGAATAATTGAAAACGGCAAGAAGACGCTAGAGAATGAAAAAATAAAAATAGTAGAAGAAGCAAAAAAGGAGATAGTATCTCTCGCCATGCTTGCCACAGAAAAATTGATGAGCAATAAACAAGACTTAAACAATTTATAGTTTTATGGCTACATTATCAAGCAACGACATAGCTCGCTCTATATATCTCCTTATAAAGGACAAGACTACAGCAGAGCGTTCTGTCTTATATGAAAAAGTAGTAAAGTTTTTGTTTAAAAAAAGACTTTTATCTAAATCAGGAGAAATACTTTCGCGCTTAACGAAGATAATAAATAAAGAAGAAGGAAACTTAGTGGCGAAAGTGTCGAGTGTTGAAGCTTTAGATCACAAAACAAAAATTCACCTTGAGCAATTTTTAAAGAAACGTTATTCCGCAAAAGAAGTTACTCTCGTTCTTAGCTTGGATAAAAAATTATTGGGAGGAATAAAAATGGAAACGAATGACGAAGTGATAGACCTCTCAATAAAAAATAAAGTAAAGAAATTACAAGAACATTTAACAAGAGAATAATTTTAGAAAAATATGAACACTAGTCACATTGTAGAAAATTTAAAAAAGGAGATAGAAAATTTTAAAACACAAATCAAAGCTGAAAAAGTTGGTAAGGTTATGGAAGTTTTCGACGGTATTGTCAAAGTTTCCGGTCTTTCTGATATTAAATCATCCGAGATGGTCACTTTTAGTAATGGTGAGACAGGCGTCGCCCTAAATTTAGAAGATGATGCCGTGGGTGTTATTATTTTGGGAGACTTTTCAAAAATTAAAGAAGGGGATGAGGTAAAATCTACGGGTAGAATTTTAGAAATTCCAGTTTCAAATAATATTTTAGGTAGAGTGGTGGATGCGCTTGGTGCTTCGATTGACGGTAAAGGTGTTATTAAAGGAAATAATCCTTCGACAAGCTCGGGACTTTCAGCTTATCCGATTGAAAAAGTGGCTCCAGGAGTTATCACTCGTTTATCCGTGGATCAACCAGTTGCGACTGGTATTAAAGTTATTGATGCTATTATTCCCGTCGGACGTGGTCAACGTGAACTCATCATCGGAGACAGACAAACAGGAAAAACAGCGATAGCTATCGATGCTATTTTAAATCAAAAAGGAGAGAATATGATTTGTGTTTATGTTTCTATTGGTCAAAAAGATTCTAAGCTGCGTAAGTTGCAGGCAAGACTAGAAGCTGGCAATAGCATGGATTATACCGTTATCGTCAACGCTTCTGCTTCGGAGGCTGCATCAATGTCGTACATTGCTCCTTATTCTGGAGTTTCTATCGCTGAGTATTTCATGGATCAAGGTAAAGATGTTTTAATTATTTACGATGATCTTTCTAAACACGCTGTCGCCTACCGTGAAATTTCTCTGCTTTTGCGTCGTCCACCTGGCCGTGAAGCTTACCCTGGAGATGTTTTCTATTTACACTCTCGTTTACTTGAA